>CAMXNV010000099.1 GCA_947245315.1 uncultured Oscillibacter sp.
GTAGGCGTCCAGCTTCTGGAGAACGGAGGCGTCGGAGAGGTAGTCGTCGCCGCCGGTCAGCTCCTTGATGAGTCCGTCCAAACCGGGGTTGATCTCGCTGAGCCAGCGGCGGTGGTCGATGCCGTTGGTCACGTTCTGGAACTTCCAGGGCTCCATCTGATAGGCGTTTTTAAACACGTCCTGCTTCAGAATGTCGGAGTGCAGGCCGCTGACGCCGTTGACCGCCATGCCGCCGGCAATGCAGAGGTTGGCCATCCGCACCTCGCCGTCCCAGATAATGGCCATGTTCTGGGTTTTGCCGGGGTCGTGGTAATAGGCCTCGACCTTTTTCTGCCAGCGGGCGGAAATCTCCTGGATAATCTGGTAAATCCGGGGCAGGCGGCGCTCCATCAGGGTCTGAGGCCAGCGCTCCAGCGCCTCGGCCAGAACGGTGTGGTTGGTATAGGCCACGGACTGCGTGGTGATGCTCCAGGCCTCGTCCCAGTCCATGCCCGTATCGTCAATGAGAATCCGCATCAGCTCCGGAATCACCAGAGTGGGATGGGTGTCGTTGATCTGGATGACGTTTTTCTCATGGAAGTTTTTCAGCGTTCCATAGGTATCCAGATGCTTGGCGGTGATGGACTGGATGGTGGCGGAGACAAAGAAATACTGCTGTTTCAGGCGGAGGGACTTTCCCTCTATGTGGTTGTCGTCCGGGTAGAGGACCTTGGCGATGGTCTCGGCCATGGTCTCCTCCTCGGAGGCTTTCAGATACTCGCCCTGGCCGAAGAGGCTCATGTCCAGGGCCTTGGTGGGACGGGGGTCCCACAGGCGCAGGACGTTGACATGGTCCGTTCCGTAGCCGGCGATTTCCATGTCATAGGGCACCGCCTGGATCGTGGTGGCGTTTTCATTTACTGTGTGAAGGTGCCCGTCGGCCCAGAACTGGCGGACGGTGCCGCCGAAGGAGACCATCTGGGACTCGGCGGGCTTGGGCAGCAGCCAGGCCGCGCCCAGGTCCTTCCAGTGGTCGGGGAGCTCCACCTGCTGGCCCTCCACGATCTTCTGCTTGAAGAGGCCCAGCTCGTAGCAGATGGAGTAGCCGGTGGCGGGAATCTCCAGGGTGGTCATGGAGTCCAGGTAGCAGGCGGCCAGGCGGCCCAGGCCGCCGTTGCCCAGGGCGGCGTCGGGCTCCATCTCAAAGATGTCCCCGGCCTTGAAGCCCAGGTGCTCCAGCGCCTCCTTCAGCTGGGGCAGCAGCCCCAGGTTGTAGGCGTTCTTCATCAGGCTCCGGCCCATGAGGAACTCCATGGACAGGTAGTGGACCTGCTTTTTCTTGCCCTGACGGGTCTTCTTCCGGGTCTCCACCTCGTGGAGGGCCATCATATCCCGCAGAACCAGGGCGCTGGCCCGCATCATTTCGCCTTCCGTGGCCTCGTCGGCGGCCTTGCCGAAGTTGGTCATCAGCTTCGCGGACAGGGCCTCTTCCAGTTGTTTCGTCGTAATCTGTGCCATACGCGTTCATCACTCCGCCGACTTTTTCTTCCCGGCGGTTCCTTTCTTTGTGGATGTCTTCTTCACGGCCTTTTTTTCGGTTTTTTTCACAGCTTTTTCCGATTTTTCGGCGGTTTTGGCTGTGGTCTTCCGTGTTTTTTTGGCCGGCTTTTCTTCCACGGGGGCGGGCTCCTCAGCAGGAGCGGCTTCCACAACAGGGGCAGCTTCCACAACGGGAGCGGGCTCCTCAGCAGGGGCGGCTTCTTCGACCGGAGCGGCTTCCTCAGCGGGGGCAGGTTCCTCAACGGGAGCGGGCTCCTCAACCGGGGCAGGTTCCTCAGCAGGAGCGGGCTCCTCAGCAGGAGCGGGCTCCTCAGCAGGAGCGGGCTCCTCAGCAGGAACGGCCTCCTCCACCGGGGCGGCTTCCTCAACGGGAGCGGCCTCCGGGGCGGCCTCAAAAGGGGCGGCTTCCTCAGCGGGCTCCCCGGTTTCCGCGGCCCGGCGGGTGTCGCTGTGGATGGGCCAGGTCTGTCCGGTGATGGTGGCGTAGATGCGCAGGTACTCCCTGGCGCTCCGGGCCCAGCTGAAATCGCCGGACATGGCCCGCTGGCGCAGGCGGCCGAAGACGTCGGGATAGTCCTTGTAGAGGTACACGGCCTCCCGGATCACGTGGAGCATGTCGCCGCTGGAGTAGTTGGTGAAGCTGAAGCCGTTTCCGGCGTCCCGCCAGGACTCGCAGGGCTGAACCGTGTCCTTCAGACCGCCGGTCTCCCGGACGATGGGCACGGTGCCGTAGCGCATGGCGATCATCTGGCTCAGGCCGCAGGGCTCGCTCTTGGAGGGCATCAGGAACAGGTCCGCACCGGCGTAGATGGCCATGGACAGATCCTCGTTGTAGTCCATGCGGACGGACATGCGGCCGGGGTACTGCTGGGCGGCCCAGTGGAAGAATTCCTCGTACCGCTGGTCCCCGGTCCCCAGGACCACCAGCTGTATGGGGAGCTCCATCATATCATGAAGTACCTCGCAAATCAAGTCCAAACCTTTGTGAGAGACCAGGCGGCTGACCATGGCCACAATGGGGGTGTGGGCCTCCTCCCGCAGGCCCACCATCCGCTGGAGCTCGGCCTTGCACTCGTCCTTGCCGCTCATGTCCTCGGCGGAGAAGTTTTTCACAATGCGGGAGTCGGTCCGGGGATCGTAGAGCTTCATGTCGATGCCGTTCAGCACGCCGGAGAGCTTGTTGGAGCACTGGCGCATGATGCCCTCCATCCGGTGGGCGAAGTAGGGCATTTTCAGTTCGTTGGCATAGGTGGGGGAGACGGCGTTCACCGCGTCGGCGCAGAGAATGGCGCCCTTGAGGAGGTTCACGTCCCCGTCCATCAGCAGGGTGCCGTCCTTGACCCAGCCGGCGTCCAGGCCGAAGAGCTCGCCCAGGACGTAGGGGTTGTAGCGGCCCTGGTACTCGATGTTATGGATGGTGACCACGGTTTTGATGGAACGGTAGCGCTCCTCCCGGACGCCGTCGTCCTTCAGGTAGATGGGCACCAGGGCGGACTGCCAGTCGTTGCAGTTGATGACCTCGGGCCAGAACTTGAAGTGGTCCAGCATCCGCACCACGGCCCGGGAGAAAAAGGCGAAGCGCTCGCCGTCGTCGGCCTGGCCGTAGAGGCTGCCCCGGTTGAAATACTGCTCGTTGTCCAGGAAGTACCAGGTCACCCCGTCCTTTTCCATGGAGAACAGGCCGCAGTAGCTGTGCCGCCAGGCCAGGTCCACGTAGTCATAGCACTCGAAGGTCAGCTGGCTTCCGTAACGGTCCCGGATCCGCTCGTAGAGGGGCAGGACCACGGCCACCTCGGCCCCCTGCTCCGCCAGGGCGGGGGGCAGGGACCCGGCCACGTCGGCCAGGCCGCCGGTTTTGCAGAAGGGGACCGCTTCGCTGGTCACATACAAAATTTTCATAAGCAAACTCCTTTTCATTCCCTCCCGCCCGTTGCCGGAGCGGGAAATCAGAACCTGTATTCAAGACGCCGTGGGCGGCTGCAAATACGGGTTCCCGGCGCGCCCGGCCCGAAAATGGGGCCGCCCGCGCTCCCTTATAATCAGGGCGAAAGGGGGACACTGTCCCCCTCCCGCGCGTGATCGGCTTAAATCTTGCTTCCCTTGGCCAAAACGATGGGATAGGTGGCGTGGCCCATCAGGGTCCGCCCCTGGAGGACCTCCACGTCCTTGTCGGCGATGATGTAGCTGAGCTGGGCGTCCTTCCGGATGATGGAATCCTTGAAGACCACGCAGTTGCGCACCACCGCCCCGGCCTCTACCGTTACGCCGGGGAAGAGGATGGAGTTCTCCACCACGCCCTCAATGGAGCAGCCGTCGCCGAACAGGGAGTTGACGCACCTGCCGCCCGCGCCCAGATAGGTGGAGCTGAGGTCCGCGTTCTTGGCCCGGATGGGGCGCTGGGCACAGAACAGGTCCGCCCGGATGGCGGGATCCAGCAGCTGCATGCTGCGGTCGTAGTACTCCTGGACGGAGCGGATCTGGGCGGCGTAGCCCTTCCAGATATAGCTCTGGATACGCAGCTGGTCCTTCCGGGCCTGGAGCACGTCTCCCCGCCAGCTGACCTGGTCCTTGGCAGCGCAGTCGTCCACCAGCTCCAGCAGCAGCTTCTTGGAGACCACGTAGGCCCCCAGGCCCCGGAGGCCCCGGGGCGTGTGGGGATGGATGAAGACCTCCGTGATCCGTCCGCCCTCGCCCACCTGGAAGTAGGTGCCGTCCTCGGTCATAAAGCTGTCGTTGGCGCAGATCACCGTGATGTCCGCCCCGGATTTCAGGTGGTTTTCATATACGTCGCTCAGGGGCAGGTTGGCCACCAGGTCGCCGTCCATCATAACCACGTAGTCCTGGCGGATCTCCTCCAGATAGGTCCGCACGGCGGTCAGGGCCTCCATGTGGCCCCGGTAGGGCATGGCGCCCCAGTCGCCCTTGTAGTTGAAGGGGGGCAGGAGGCGCAGGCCGCCCCGCTTGCGGCTCAGGTCCCAGTCCTTGCCGGTGCCCAGGTGGTCCAGCAGGCTCTGGTAATGGCCGTGGAGAATGATGCCCACGTCGGTGGCCCCGGCGTTGACCAGGTTGCTCAGGGCGAAGTCCACCGCCCGGAACCTCCCGCCGAAGGGGATGGAGGCGGAGGAGCGGATGGAGCCCAGCTCCTGGAGGTTGCCGCGGCGCTCATAGGTGAAAATGATTCCATGCAGTCCGTTCATTTGGACACCTCCTCACCGTTGCGGTTCAGCATGATGCCGGCTCTGGCGTTTGTACCCTCGGGCAGCTGGCAGCCCGGGGCCAGCACCGTCAGGCCCCAGCCCTCGGGTGTGTTTTCCGGCGTGCCGCCCACGTGGCAGCCCGGGCCGATCTTGCAGCCCTCGCCCAGGATGGCGTACTCCACCACCGCGCCGGGGGCCACCTCCACGCCGGGGAAGAGGACGGAGTAGCGGACCGTGGCGCCCTCGCCCACCACGACGTTGGGAGAGAGGACGGCGTTCTCCACCACGCCCTCCAGCACGCTGCCCCGGTTCACTGCGCTGTGGGTGACCACGGAGCCGCCGCCCAGGAAGGCCGGGGGCGCGTTGACGGAGCGGGCGTAGATGGGCCAGGACTGGTCCCGGAGGTCCAGGCCGGACTCGGGGGCCAGCATATCCATGTTGGCGTCCCACAGGGACTCCAGGGTGCCCACGTCCTTCCAATAGCCCTCGAAGCGATAGGCGGCCATGCGCTCCTGCCGGGCCAGCATGGTGGGGATGATATTTTTTCCGAAGTCGTTTTCGGACCCCTCGGTGTTCTCATCGTCGATCAGGTACTGCCGCAGGGCCTTCCAGGAGAATACGTAGATGCCCATGGAGGCCAGGTTGCTCTTGGGTTCCTTGGGTTTTTCGGCGAACTCGGTGATCATGTCGTCCCCGTCCACGCTCATGATGCCGAGGCGGGGAGCCTCCGCCCAGGGCACCTCCATGACGGAGATGGTGCAGGCGGCGTTTGCCGCCTTGTGGCGGGCCAGCATGTCGGAATAGTCCATCTTGTAGATGTGGTCGCCGGAGAGGATGACCAGGTACTCGGGGTCGTGCATATCGATGAAGCCCAGGTTCTGATAGATGGCGTTGGCGGTGCCCTTGTACCAGGTGCCGCCCTTGGCGCCCTGGTAGGGGGGCAGGATGTGTACGCCGCCGGTGGACCCATCCAGATCCCAGGGCTGGCCGCTGCCGATATAGCTGTTCAGCTCCAAGGGGCGGTACTGGGTCAGCACGCCCACGGTGTCAATCCCGGAATTGGTGCAGTTGGAGAGGGGGAAATCGATGATGCGGTACTTGCCGCCGAAGGGAACGGCGGGCTTTGCCATGTCTCCGGTGAGGACGTAGAGACGGCTGCCCTGTCCTCCGGCCAGCAGCATGGCAATGCATTCTTTCTTCATGTCTCTTTCAGCTCCTTTGCCTGTTTTTTCGCTCTGGGCTTTTTTACGGGTTTCTGAGCCGCCTCCGCCTTGGGGGCCTTTTTGGCCTTAGAGACCTTTTCGGCCTTGGGGGCTTTTTCGGCTTTCTTGGCTGTTTCCGCCGGCGCTCCGGCGCTCTTCTCCGCCTTGACCGAGGACTTGATGGCCTTGACTAAGGTCTTGGCCTTTCCGGAGACCTTGGCTGCCGTTTCCTCCGCCTTGTCGGCCTTTCCCTTCTTGGGCTTGGGGAAGCTGCCCTCTCCCCGGAGGAACACCGCGCCGAAGGCGGGGATGCGGATGGCGGCGGAGTGCTCCTTCCCGTGGGACTCGATGGCCTCCACAGGGACGGGCTCCGTGTCTCCGAAGCCGTCTCCGCCGTACTCCACGGCGTCCGTGTTGAAGACGGGGGTGTACTGCTTGTGGGCGGGGACGCCCATCCGGTAGCCCTCGTAAGTATTGGGGGAGAAGTTGACGGCGCAGAGCAGGTCCCGGCCCTTCTTGTCCTTCCGGAGGAAGACCACCACGTTGTTGTGGTTGTCGTCCACC
The DNA here is from genome assembly GCA_947245315.1 of uncultured Oscillibacter sp. Lineage (GTDB taxonomy): Bacteria > Bacillota > Clostridia > Oscillospirales > Oscillospiraceae > Oscillibacter. Next base: position 6,503 of record CAMXNV010000099.1, read on the forward strand.
ACCAGCCACTCGAAGCCCTCCCAGCTGAAGTCGATCTCCCACAGGGCGGGCTCCTTCTTGTAGAAGGCGTTGGCCTCCTTGAAGAAGCGGTGGACCTTCTGGTTCTCCTCGTTGTCCAGGAGGTACCAGTCCAGAGACTCCTTGTCGTTCCACTCGTGCCACTGGCCCAGCTCCGCGCCCATGAAGAGGAGCTTCTTCCCCGGGTGGGCCAGGAGGTAGGCGTAGAAGCCCCGGGTGCAGCGGAGCTGGTTCGTGTAGTCCCCGGGCATCTTGCCCACCACGGAGCCCTTCATGTGGACCACCTCGTCATGGGAGATGGGGAGCACGAAGTTCTCCGAGAAGGCGTACATCATGGAGAAGGTGATGTCCTTATGGTGATCCTGGCGGAACCAGGGATCCAGCTTGAGGTAGTGGCACATGTCGTTCATCCAACCCATGTTCCACTTGAGGTTGAAGCCCAGGCCGCCGATGTCGGCGGGGCGGCTGACCATGGGCCAGGCGGTGGACTCCTCGGCGATCATCATGACGCCGGGCTTGGTCTGGAAGGCCACGGCGTTGAGCTCCCGGAGGAAGTCGATGGCCTCCAGATTCTCGTGCCCGCCGTACTTGTTGGGGGTCCAGGCGCCGCCCTGGCGGCTGTAATCGAGGTACAGCATGGAGGCCACGGCGTCCACCCGGAGACCGTCGATGTGGCACTCCTCCAGCCAGAAGCGGGCGGAGGAGAAGAGGAAGCTCTTCACCTCGGGCCGTCCGTAGTCGAAGACCCGGGTGCCCCAGGAGGCGTGCTCCCACTTGTTGGGGTCGCTGTACTCGTAGCAGCATCCGCCGTCGAACTCATAGAGCCCGTGGGAGTCCTTGCAGAAGTGGGCGGGGACCCAGTCCAGGATGACGGCGATGCCGTTTTTGTGCATGTGGTTCACAAACCAGAGGAAGTCCTTGGGGGTGCCGTACCGGGAGGTGGGGGCGAAGTAGCCGGTACACTGATAGCCCCAGGAGCCGTCGAAGGGGTGCTCCAGCACGGGCAGCAGCTCGATGGCGGTGTAGCCCATCTCCTTGACATAGGCGGCCAGCTCCCTGGCCATGTCCTTGTAGTCGTAGAAGTCCCCGTTGGGCCGCTTCTTCCAGGAGCCCAGGTGGACCTCGTAGATGTTCAGGGGGGAGTCATAGACCGGGTGCTTGGCCAGCTTGGCCAGGAAGGCGGCGTCGGTCCACTTGAAGCCCTCCATGTCGTAGAGCTTGCCGGCGGTGGCGGGGCGGGTCTCGCAGTGGAAGGCGTAGGGGTCCGTTTTCAGGCGGACCTCCCCGTCGGGGCCGGTGATGGCGTATTTATAGGACGTGTACTCCGGGAGGCCGGGGATGAAGCCCTCCCAGACCTCGCCCTTACGGGTGAGGCTGTGGACGCCGTTGGTCCAATTGTTGAAGTCCCCCACCACGGATACGCTCTGCGCGTGGGGGGCCCAGACCCGGAACTGCCAGCCCTGCTCGTCCTTTTTCCGGTCCGGGTGGGCGCCGAACCAGCGCCAGCCGTCCGTCAGGGTGCCGGCATGGAAGCGTTCGGCCTGATCGTGTTTT
>CAMXNV010000100.1 GCA_947245315.1 uncultured Oscillibacter sp.
CCTTCCAGACCAACATTCTGGCCCTGAACGCCGCCGTGGAGGCCGCCCGGGCCGGGACCGCCGGGAAGGGCTTCGCCGTGGTGGCGGACGAGGTCCGCTCCCTGGCCAGCAAGTCCTCCGAGGCGGCCCAGAGGACCACCGTCCTGCTGAACCAGACGGTGGCGTCCATGGACGAGGGCGTCCAGGCGGCCCAGGACACGGCGGACTCCGTGCTCAGGGTGGTGAGCCACGCGGAGGAGATGGAGGAGCTGATCGAGGGCATCGCGGCCTACACCCGGCAGCAGGACGAAAACGCGGCCCAGATCACCCACGGGATCGAGCAGATCTCCGCCGTGGTCCAGAGCAACGTGGCCACGTCGGAGGCCAGCGCCGCCGCCAGCGAGGAGCTGGCCAGCCAGGCCGCCATGCTCCGGGAGCTGGTGGCCAGGTTCCGGCTGCGGGAGCAGTGAGGGGCGGATGAGCCCAAACTAAGACAGAGCGGAGGCTTCCTCTAATGAGGAAGCCTCCGTTTTTCCTATGGGAATCTAACAATTTTTGCTGAAGGAGCCGTCTCTGAAAAAGAATTGCCGGAAGATGATCTCCCCGTTGCACATCGTGAGAAGCGGCAGGATCATGCGGCTGCATTGCTCCACATTTGAAGATACAGAATTTCAATTGCCAACCACGCCCTCCGCTATAGCGGAGGGCAAAAGAAACATCGTTCCCCCCTCACTCATACTGCATCAGCGACACCGTCACATCCGCCACATCGGTGCGCTCGTCCCTGCTGTAGACGCTGACGGAGAACCCCGCCTGCTCCGGCGGCGTGCCGTCCGCGATTTCAAAGGCCCGGGTCAGCGTCTTCCCTGGATCGATGCTCACCGCCGGGAAGTCCTGGAACAGCCCCATCACCGGGGTGCGCCCGGCCACGCAGGCCACCTCCCCCTCTCCGTTGTTGGTCACGGTGAGAACGATGTACTTCCCGTCCGAGGGGAGGAAGGTGCCGCCGGTGCCGAAGCCCGTCACCGTCCGGACCTCGGTCCTGTCGTCCGCGATGCCCACGGGCCGCTTCCGGGTGTCCACCTTACTGGGGGACACCTCCGTGAAGGGACCCACCACCGTCCCCAGGGCGGGAGTTCTGGGATTTTGGTGCAGCGTGCCCTCCACGCTGTTTCCGACGGAGATGACGGCGTTCTCCATGCTGGAGCCCAGGACGACGCTGTTCCGCTTCTCGCTCCAGGAGACGGGGATGCCCGCCAGGTCGGCGATCATCTGCACGGGCAGGTAGTTGCTGGGCTCCCCCGAGGCGTCCTCATAGGTGATGACGGCGGGGATGCTCCTGCCGCCCGCGGTGTAGTCCCGGCCCGGCTCCACCTTTACGGTGTCGTGGAGGTACACGCCCGCCAGGTTGAACTGCACGCTCCCCGCCATAGCGGCGGCGGAGCCCACCCGGCACAGGGTCAGGGCCATGGCCAGCGCGCCGGTGAAAAAGGATCCGAATTTCTTCATGCTGCTCTCCTCCTTTTGTCAGCCCCTCAGCCCGAGAAAAAGGCGAGAACGAGGGACAAAACCAGAATCAAAATCCCCATGGCCGCCGTCACAGGCCCCCCCGCATGATGACCTCCCGGGCCTCCTCCAGGGTCAGGCCTTCCGTTTCGTAATGCCCCTGGCAGCCCACTTTATACTCCCCGATGACATTCCCCTCGGAGTCGTACAGGGGAATGGAGGTCCAGTGGGGGCACTCCTCCTTGGACAGGCCGTGGAGCGCCTCCCCGCCCTTTTGCAGCTCGGCCTCACGGATATACCCCTCCGGGCGGCCCTCCGGCGGGTAGGCGGCCATGTGCTTCAGGTCCGGGGCGTAGCCCACGTACTCCGCCAGCAGCGTGGAGCCGTAGCTCTCCCCCTTGGCGTTCTTGGGATAGTCCCCGTCCACCAGGGACCATTTCATCGCCTTTTTGTCGATCTCCTGGAGGGCGTCCTTGTTCCCCACTTTGTACTCCCAGCGCATTTCCCCGTTCTTGTCCCGGAACATCTTGTCGTTCCCCCGGTAGGAGTTCACGTCGTCGTCCGGCAGGATGGTGCCGCCCCGGCTCTTAATCAGGGCCTCGTCCCCCCGGCGGGGATTCGCGGGCACCTCCTTGGGAATCCGGAGGTCGACCACCAGCTCCTCCCCGCCTCCGGCGGGCTGGGCCTCGGGGGCAGCGGGCTTGGCGGGCTGCTGGCCCAGGAGGATGGTCTTGGTGGCGGAGTCATAGCCGATCTCCACGCCCAGCAGCTCGCTGACGGACCGGATGGGCAGGTAGTTGGTCTTGCCTCCCGCGGCGTCGGTGTAGAGGATGGAGCCCGGGACCTTTTGCCCGTTGGCGGCGGTGATGTCCTCCCCCGCCGTGATTTTCCGCTGGCCGTCCAGGGCGACGTTGGAGAAGTTGTAGCTCACCTGTCCGGAGGCCGCCAGGGCGGTGGTCAGGCAGGCCGTCAGGGCCAGGGCGGCGAAGAAGCCGCTGAAGAAGGGGGCGATACGTTTTTTCATAGTGATCTTCCTTTCTTGTCCGGCGGGGAGGGTCTCCCCGCTCTGTTCTGTCAGGTAAACGGAGGGAACCGGCAAAGTATTACAGGCTTTTCAAAATTTTAGAAAAGATTTTTTTACCCGTCCAGGCGCTTCAAGGCGCTGAGCTCCACCCGGGTGCCCCCCAGGTTCACGGCAGTCACCGAGGCGGGATCGATGGGATAGGGGTAGGTAACCCCCAGGGAGCCGTGGGCCTGGCTGCCGTCCTGGTTGGTGGACAGGCTCAGGGAGCCGCCGCCCTGGGAGCAGTCCACGTACTTGCCCTCCTTGGTCCAGAGGCCCTGCACGGCCTGGCGGAGAAGCTTCCGCACGCTCTCGTTGTCCGGCTTCTCCGGGGCGGGGGCGCCGGGCTTGGTGACCTGGATGGGGTTCACCGGGGTCAGCACCTCATAGCCCAGCTCCATGTCCAGGGCCGAGAGCTCGAAGGCCGTGAAGCGCAGGGGCAGCTTGTCCTGGGTCACCTCAACGGCTCCCGTGTACCGGACGGGGAGCAGGGCCTTCTCCAGGGTGAAGGTGAAATCGAAGGGCCCCTTCAAAACCGAGACGCCCGGGCCGGGGCCGGTGCGCTTGCCGTCCTGCCAACGCACGGTGGGGTCCTCGCTCTCCTCATAGATGGCGATGTTTTCCATGTGTAAAGTCAGCTCCGGCTGCTCCACGTGGGATTTCAGGAACATTCCCACGTCAAAGGTCAGCGTGTCCTCCTCCCGGCTGCGGAGGCTGAACCCGGGACGGAAATAGGAGGGCTTCCGCTCCAGGTAGGTCTGGACCTGCTTCTCCAGCTCCTCCGGGGTGTACTTCCCCCGGGCCCCCAGCTCCTTCCGGAGGTAGTCCTTCCGCTGGGCCTCCGGCAGCTCCAGGCTGCACTCCTCGTAATAGAGGTTGGAGTCCTTGGTGAGGGCCTTGGGGAGGTTCTTCCCCTTCACCGTCAGGAACAGCCGGACGGTTTCCCCGTCCCACAGGGCGGCGTACAGGGTGGCCGTGGCGCCCCCGGCCGTCTTGCTCTGCCGGATCACCGTGCCCATGTTCGCCAGGACGGCCTCCGAGGATTCCGGCGCGGCGGCGTCCGCCCCCAGCTGGGGGAACCACTGGGAGAACTGCCCCTTGGGGGCGGTTCCCTCCGCCGCCAGGGCGGCGCAGCTCAGGGAGGCCACCAGGGCCAGGGCGAAGAGCCCCGAAATCAAGCGTTTCCAAGTTTTCATAGCGATCTTCCTTTCTTCTCCGGCGGGAAGGGAAAGGCCCTCCCCGCTCCGTTCTGTCAGGTAAACGGAGGGGGAGGGCATTGTATTACAGAATTTTCAAAAATTTTTGGAAAAATTTTTTAGTAGATCGGACGCTCCTGCTCTGTCCACTGGCTCAGCTCCACCCGGACGCCCCCCAGGTTCACGGCGGTCACCGTGGCGGGGTCCACCGGGTGGGGGTAGTTGACGCTCTTGGAGCCATGGGCCTCGCTCCCGTCCTGGTTGGTGGACAAGCTGGAGCTGCCGCCCGTCTCGGAGCAGTCCACATAGCCGCCGTCCTCCGTCCAGAGGCCCAGCACGGCCCCGTTCATTGCCTTTTTCACAGCGTCCTCGCTGAGCTTGTCCGGGTCCGGCTCGGGCTCCGGCTGGTCGGGCCGGGTGACCTGGACGGGGTTCATGGGGGCCAGGACCTCAAACTCCGCGTTCAGGTCGAAGACGGCGATCTCAAGCCCCGTGAACCGCAGGGGGACGCCGTCCGGCGCGATCTCCGTCTCCCCGGCGTAGTAGACGGGCAGAATGGGCTCCCCCAGGGTGAAGGTGAAGTCGAAGGGCCCGCCGAGGACCGGGACGCCGGGCCCGGGTCCCGTGCGGACGCCGTCCAGCCAGCGCACGGTGGGGTCCTCGCTCTCCTCGTAGATGGCGATGTTCTCAATGTGCAGGGTCAGCTCCGGCTGTTCCACGTGGGTTTTCAGGCGCATTCCCACATCGAAGGTCAGCGTGTCCCCCTCCAGGCTGAGGAAGCCGAACCCGGGATTGAGATAGGGGGGTTCCATCTCCATGTAGAGCTGGAAGCGCTCCTCCAGCTCCTCCGGCGTGGCGTCCGTCCACTTCTCCAGCTCCTTTCGCATATAGCGGACCTTCTGGTCCTCCCGCAGCTCCAGGCGGCACTCCTCCGTATAGAGGTTGGAATCCTCGGTGAGCTCCTCCGGGAAGCCGGGGTTCTGCACCGCCAGGGACAGGTGGAGATAGTCCCCGTCCCACACGGCGGCGTTCAGGGTGACCGTGGCCCCGTCCACGGTCTGGCTCTGCTCAATGAGGGTGCCCGTGCGGGTCAGCACCTCCTCCGAGGTCTCCGGCGACTGGGGGTCCGCCCCCAGCCAGGGGAACCACTGGGAGAACTGCCCTGTAACCACGGCGTAGGCGCAGGCGGAGAGGAGCAGCAGGGCCGCCACCACGGCAATCAGCCGCCAGTTCACGCGGGCCCTTCGATGCTGGCCGGGCTGTCCCCGGCGTCTGGCCCAGCTCCAGGGGTCCGCCAGGAAGCGCATCCGCTCCCGGAGGTAGCGGGGGGAGAAGTCGATTTCGCCGGACTCCGCGCTTTGGAGGGCCCGCTCGTATTGCGCTAAGTTCGCGTCCATCAAGCCCTGACGCAGCATGCTGTCAAACTGCCTCATAAGTATAGCCCTCCTTTTCCAAGCGTTCTTTCAGCATGGCACGCCCTCGCATAACGCGGACGCCCACCGCCGACTCGCTGAGCCCCAGCCGCCGGGCGATTTCACGGTTGGTTTGCTCCTCCACAAATTTGAGTTCGAGGATTCTTCGGTAGTTCTCCGGCAGGGCCCGGATCAAAGAGACCAAGTAGTCGTATTCCTCCTGCCGGTCCTCTCGGGCGGGCGGGTCCCAATCCTCGGGAAAGGCCGTGGTCCGCCGCTCAGCCCGGAGGATGTCCAAGGCGCAGTTCTTGGCGACGGTGACCGTATAGCCCTCGGTCTCCTTCCAGGGCAGGGCCGAGACCCGCTCCCAGTTCTGGGCCAACTGGAGCCAGGTCTGCTGGGCGGCGTCCTCCGCCCGGGTGGGGTCTCCCAAAATGCGTAAAGCCACTGCGTAAATCTTCTTTTCATGGGCCCCAAAAAGCTGTGTGAACCGCCGCTGGTCCTGTTCGGTCTCCAGCATGGCCAGGCAGATCGCAAGCATGATAAGGTCTCCTCCTTTTTTGTGAATTTGATGTTCTTAGCCCTCCAGGCGCTCCAGCTCGCTGAGCTCCACCCGGGTCCCGGCGATGTTGATCGCCGTCACCGCGGCGGGGTCGACGGGGTAGGGATAGCGTCGGCTCGCGTAGCCGCCGCTTCCGCTGGATTCCGAATTTGAGAGGTCCACATACTTCCCATCCTCTGTCCAGAGGCCCTGCACGCTGTCCTCAACCGCGCGGCTGACTGCCGCGGTCGCTTGAAAGCGCCGGTCATTCTCCTCCGGAGAGAGATTCGGGCCGGGCTCGGGCAAATCCTCCGGGTTCACGGCCTCGTAGGTCGTGGACAGCTCCAAGGTGGAAAGCTCGAACCCAGTAAACCGGAGGGGGATGTCCGTGATGGTCACTTCCACATCGCCCCCTTCGTAGTGAATGGGCAGGATGGGCTCCTCCAGGGTGAAGGTCAGGTCAAAGGGGCCTTCGATGAAGATCGTGCCCGGGCCGGGGTTATGGGCGTATCCGTTTTCGTCTATGATGCTCTCTCCCTTGCCGTCCGCGTAGGTGGCCAGGTTCTCCAGGTGCAGCGTCAGCTCCGGCCGCTTCGTCTCCGTGAACCAGTTGGAGGACAGGAAGCTTTGGGTCTGGAAAACGAGGGTGTTCCCCTCCCGTTCCTCCGGCCAGAAGAGCCATAACACGTCCCGCGGTCCCTCCTCCAGCTTGGCCTGGACGTCCGCCTCCAGCTGCTCCGGGGACGGGTCCGTGCCTTCGCCGGCATAGTGCTCAATCACACTGTTTCGCGTATACTCCTCCCACTGGTCCTCCCGCAGGATCAAGCGGCAGTCCCCCGTGTGGAGAGGCGTGTGCCGCTGGACTTCGTCCGGGAGGTCCGGGCTCTCAATCTCAATGGACAGCCACACGTAATCCCCGTCCCAAATAGCGGCGTGGAGGGTCACCGTCGTGTTCCCCACGGTCTGGCTCTGCTCAATCACCGTGCCCGTGCGGGTCAGCACCTCCTCCGAAGTCTCCGGGGACCGGGGGTTCACGCCCATTCTGGGGAACCACTGGGAGAACTGCCCCGTCACCACGGCGTAGGCGCAGGCGGAGAGGAGCAGCAGGGCCGCCACCACGGCAATCAGCCGCCAGTTCACGCGGGCCCTTCGATGCTGGCCGGGCTGTCCCCGGCGTCTGGCCCAGCTCCAGGGGTCCGCCAGGAAGCGCATCCGCTCCCGGAGGTAGCGGGGGGAGAAGTCGATTTCGCCGGACTCCGCGCTTTGGAGGGCCCGCTCGTATTGCGCTAAGTTCGCGTCCATCAAGCCCTGACGCAGCATGCTGTCAAACTGCCTCATAAGTATAGCCCTCCTTTTCCAAGCGTTCTTTCAGCATGGCACGCCCTCGCATAACGCGGACGCCCACCGCCGACTCGCTGAGCCCCAGCCGCCGGGCGATTTCACGGTTGGTTTGCTCCTCCACAAATTTGAGTTCGAGGATTCTTCGGTAGTTCTCCGGCAGGGCCCGGATCAAAGAGACCAAGTAGTCGTATTCCTCCTGCCGGTCCTCTCGGGCGGGCGGGTCCCAATCCTCGGGAAAGGCCGTGGTCCGCCGCTCAGCCCGGAGGATGTCCAAGGCGCAGTTCTTGGCGACGGTGACCGTATAGCCCTCGGTCTCCTTCCAGGGCAGGGCCGAGACCCGCTCCCAGTTCTGGGCCAACTGGAGCCAGGTCTGCTGGGCGGCGTCCTCCGCCCGGGTGGGGTCTCCCAAAATGCGTAAAGCCACTGCGTAAATCTTCTTTTCATGGGCCCCAAAAAGCTGTGTGAACCGCCGCTGGTCCTGTTCGGTCTCCAGCATGGCCAGGCAGATCGCAAGCATCGTAAGGTCTCCTCCTTTGTGGTGAATTGGTGCCGGTTCAATCAGTAAACGGCGGGGGCGGGGAAAGTATTACAGGGTTTGGGGGATTTTTTTGAAGGGGGTTTTCAGCGGCTCCCGCTCCGTGGAAAAGGGCGAATGTGCTGTTGGCCGCGGGTGCGGATTTTATTCCTATTAGAATACCATATTGCTGCCGTTTTTCAAGTAGGGGCGGACCTATGTGTCCGCCCTTCTACAGGGAGTGCCGAGGTCCCGGAAGAAGGGCGGACACACAGGTCCGCCCCTACAGGGTGTTCTATCGATAGAAGGAGGTGTGGGGCCTGGTCCCCAGACCAGGCCATTTCCCCCGGAACCATGGCAGTCCCGGAGAGGCGGAAGGGGACAGCCCCCGCAAGGGGGACGCCGCCGCTCTAAGTGG
>CAMXNV010000101.1 GCA_947245315.1 uncultured Oscillibacter sp.
CTCCATTCCTTCCTCCTCTCCCCACAAAATCTGCGGATTTTGCGGGGGCCCCGGGGTGTGCCACCTCTCCCAAAGGGAGAGGCAAGTAGGCCTGCTGGGCGAACGGACTGCCCTCTTTAGAAGCAGTGAGGGTAAACCTCCACTCCCACCTGGCTCCCCCTTTGGGGGAGCTGGCTGGCCGCAGGTCAGACTGAGAGGGTTCTATATCTTTAACTTAATGACATTGCATGAAAAGCAGGAAGTATTCCTGAGAGAAGCATTTCCCATAAGCGGGCAAACGCCTCCCTCAAAAGCCCTGGAGAAGGACTCCCTCAGTCACCGCCTCCGGCGGCGACAGCTCCCTCAAAGAGGGAGCCTTGGAAAGCAAACAGGAGATTTCCCCCGGAAGGGAAATCTCCTGTCTCTTTTTATGATGGTCCGGCTCAGCCCGCCAGGGTCAGGTCTCCGTCCTTTACCCAGCCCGCCTTCCGGCAGAGCGCATTAATCAGGGGACAGATCACGGCGGGGAGGACGAAAGAGATCAAGAGCAGACCCAGCCAGTCCATGGCCCCGGGGACGATGGCCGCCGCCCCGTTGGCCAGGGCTCGTTCGCTGGGGGCCACCCAGCCGGTCCAGACCCCCAGCTGGCCGCAGAGGCCGCAGGTGCCCATGCCGGAGTTGATGGCCGCCCCGTTCATCTCCAGGCGGAAGAGGCAGGTGGCCACGGGCCCCGTGATGGCGGAGGTCACTGTGGGCGCGATCCAAATCCGGGGGTTCTTCACGATGTTGGGCATTTGCAGCATGGAGGTCCCCAGGCCCTGGCTCACCAGGCCCCCCCAGCCGTTCTCCCGGAAGCTCATGACGGCGAAGCCTACCATCTGGGCGCAGCACCCCGCCACGGCGGCGCCCCCCGCCAGGCCCGTCAGACCCAGGACGGAGCAGATGGCCGCCGAGGAGATGGGCAGGGTCAGGGCCACGCCCACCAGCACCGACACCACAATGCCCATCAGGAAGGGCTGGAGAGCCGTGGCCTGCATGATGAGCTGGCCGAAGGCGTCGGCCACCTTGCCGATGGGGGGCGCGATGACCCAGGCCGCGCCGATGCCCACCAGGGTGGTGACAATGGGGGTCACCAGGATGTCCACCTTGGTCTCCTTGCTGACGGCCTTGCCGAACTCGGCGGCGATGATGGCCACGAAGAGCACCGCCAGGGGGCCCCCCGCGCCGCCCAGGGCGTTGCACGCGTAGCCCACGGTGGCCAGGGAGAAGAGGACCATGGGCGGGGCCTGGAGGGCGTAGCCAATGGCCACCGCCATGGCCGAGCCGCTCATGAAGGAGGCCATACCCCCGATGGTATAGCCCGTTTTATTGATGGTGATGATCTGGGCCGTGAGGAAGCCGATGTGGAATTGGGAGCCCAGGGTGTTGAGGATCGTGCCGATGAGCAGGGAGCAGAAGAGCCCCTGGGCCATCGCCCCCAGGGCGTCGATGCCGTAGCGCCGGGCGGAAAGCACGATGTTCTTGCGTTTCATGAACGCCTTAACCTGTTCCATGGGAAGCACCTGTCTCTTTCGTAAATAATATAGGCAAAAAGCCTTACAGGTGTCAAGACACCTGTAAGGCTTATCATACGCGGGAGGCGGGCGTTTGTCAAGAGACAATTTTCCAAAAATCGGGGCTCAGCACTTCCGGGGCCGGTTCTCCAGCAGGGCGGCGTAGGCCTTGGAGACCTCCGGCCAGTTGACCTTGCGCCACCAGCCCTCGAAGTAGTCCCCCCGGCGGTTCTGGTAGTCCAAGTAATAGGCGTGCTCCCAGACGTCACACAGCAGCAGGGGAACCAGGGGCAGGGGCGTGTCCTGATTGGGGGTCTTGACCACCGAGAGGCCCCCGCAGTTGTCGGCGGCCAGCCAGGCCCAGCCGGAGCCGAACTGCCCCAGGGCCGCGTTCTTCAGTGCGGTCTTCAGGCCCTCCAGGTCCCCGAAGTCCCGGGCGACGGCCGCCGCCAGGGGGCCCTCCGGCGCGGTGACCGGGCCGGAGGCGAGGGTCTTGAAATACAGGTCGTGGTTGTACACGCCTCCGGCGTTGTTCCGCACGCCCTGGCGGATCTCCTCCGGGAGGTGGGCGTAATCCTGGACCAGGCGCTCCAGGGGCCAGTCCTGATAACCGGGGTGCTTCTCCAGGAGCTTGTTCAGGTTTTCAATATAGGTGGCGAAGTGCTTGTCGTGGTGGAAGTGCAGGGTCCGCTCCTCCAGCTCCGGCAGCAGGGCGTCGTAGCCGTAGGGCAGGGGCGGGAGGGTGAAGGGATAATGAGCTTCCATGGGGTTCTCCTTTCTGGTGAATTGGTTCCTATAGTATATGTTGGACAGGGGCTTGGCATACGGAGAAAAAAATTTTGTAAAAAATTTGGGAATTTTGTAACAAATCCCCCTTCGGAACCGTCTATAATAAGGAAGTTACCGACTACACAGGAAAGAAGAGACGTCATGAAGCACTTTATCTGGATGCTCTGCGGAATTTTCATCTCCGGGCTGCTGCTGGGGACCCTCAGCGCCTGTGGAACCGGCGCGTTTGACCCGGTGGTGATCGCCACGGCGAAGTCCTCCCCGGCTGCGGAGGCGGAGGAGACGGAGGTCCCTGTGGAGGTCCTCGAGGAGGACACGGCCCGGCGGCTGGCCTATGGCAGGGCTCTGTGGGACATGTATCAGCTAGGTCTCCGCCCCGACGGGGAGGAGCTGGAGCGCTCCAGCGACCATGGCCCCGCCGAGGGGAACCGCTTTGCCCTGGCCGACGTGAACGGCGACGGGGCCAAGGAGCTGATTGTCTACTGGGAGCAAGCCTGTATGGCCGGGATGGAGGGGCTGGTCTACACCTACGACTACCCGGAGGACGAACTGCGGCTGATTCTCTTGGAGTTTCCCTCCATGACCTTCTATGAAAACGGCACCGTGACGGCGGACTGGTCCCACAACCAGGGCTGGGCCGGGCGCTTCTGGCCCTTCACCCTCTATCAGTACAGCGAGGCCGGCGGAGCGTATGAGGAAGTGGGCAGCGTGGACGCCTGGGACCTGGAGTGTACGGAGGGTGACGAAGTCCTCACTGCCGCCTTCCCCAGGGAGACGGACGCCGACGGGGACGGGCTGGTCTACTACCTGCTGACCGGCGAATGGTACATGAATCCTCACGCCTCGGAGGAGGACAACTTTGCCACCCTCTGGGGGGCCGGCCCGGTGGACGGCGCGGCGCTGGAGGAGTGGCTGCGCTCCTGCACCGGCGGGACGGAAGCCCTGGAGATTCCCTTCCAGGACTTGAATGAGGAGAATATTGCCGCGCTGGGGTATCCCAGGCCGGAGGTGGAGTACCCGGAGCCTTTGGGGTAAGGGGGGCCCCTTATCCTGTAGGGGCGGACCTATGTGTCCGCCCTTCTATAGGAAGTGCCGGGGTGCCGGGGATGGCCCGGTCCGGGGACCGGGCCCCACACTTCTTCTATTGTGGATAGAACACCTTGTGGGGCCTGGTCCCCAGACCAGGCCATTTCCCCGGGAGGGACCAGTCCCCCTACAATAAAATCTTCGGATCAGACGCTCCCCAGACATTCCCCCGCTTGCCTGAACGGCAAAACCATGGTATGATATTCCCGCTGCGAAAAAGAAATGGAGGAATTCTTATGAAAAAACTGCTCAGCGTGCTCTTGACCCTGGCGGCCTGTTCCGCCGCCCTGTGCCTCACCGCCGCCGCGGCCCAGGCGGACAAGCTCGCCCCTACCCGGGTGTGGGGCAAGGTCTCCCCCTGGGACGGAGACGGCGTCTTCCTGAAAAACGACGATAAAGACGACCACATGAACGAGGTGGTGGTCCACGTGGGCGAGGCTCCGGTGGTAGACGCCGCCACAGGCCTGCCCCTGGACCTGGAGTCCGTGAAGGAGGGGGACACCCTCTATGCCTGGATCGGTCCCGCCGCCACCATGAGCCTGCCGCCCCAGGTCTTCGCCAAGGTAGTCGTGGGCAACGTCCCGGCGGACGCCAAAGCGCCGGAGTACTATGAGCTCTCCAGCGGCGGCTGGAAGGACCCCGCGGGCAGCGACGAGATCGTTTTCTCCTACCGGGACGCGGAGGGGAACTCCCAGGACCTGCCCGTTCCCCTGGACGCGGAGGTCACCCCCTGGCTCACCCGGCAGATCATCCGGCTGGACGACATCCGGCCCGGTGAGCACATCCTGGTCTGGCGTAACGAAAAGGACGTGGTGACCAAGGTCCTGGTGTTCCCCTATGCCTACCAGGGCTACGCCGCCTGGAGCACCATAGCCACCGGCGTGGTGAACGGCGAGACGGTCTCCGTCCCCGGCAAGGTCCTCCCCGGCAAGGACGAGCATGAGAAGATTCACCTCCTCCCCGTCCGGGCCATGGCCGAGGCCGCCGGATACAGCGTCTCCTGGGACAAGAACCGGGGCGCGGTGGTCTATGACGAGAACACCGAGGTAGTCTTTTACGTCTGGCCCGGGGACGACGTCCTCTGGACGCCGGAGGGCGAGGTCACGATCTCCGGCCCCTGCGTCCTGGAGGAGGGCGTGACCTACCTCCCGGCGGAGGACCTGTGCCGGGCTCTGAATCTCTATTTCCCAACTGATTAATTTGTCGAATTTCGGGCATCCTGTTCCCGAGGTGAGAAGGATGCAAAACACGATTCCCGACGGGGAGCTCCCCCTGGGGCTGGGCCTGGCCATGGCCCAGCGGCCCGAGGCCATGGAGCGCTTCGCCGCCCTGCCGGAGGCCGAGCGGGAGAACCTGGTGGAACAGGCCCGGAACGCCCGGACGAGGCAGGAAATGCGGGCCTGTGTGGACCAACTTTTGACGTGAAAATACCCGCCGCCGTGAGTGCTCACGGCGGCGGGTATCTCTTTGTTTTACTGGAAGGTCAGCTCAAACCGGGCGCCGGGGTCCCCGGCGAAGACGATCAGGCCCCCCTGCGGCAAGATGCCGCCGTGGTCGCCCCCCAGGACGGTGGACCGCACCACCTGCCCCTTGCCGTCATACAGCCAAAAGCCCGCGTTCTCCGGGACCTGGATGGCGAGGCTCTTCCCGGCGGTGTTGTCCCCGATCCTGTACCAGCGGGCGTAGCCGTCGGGCTGGATGGTACAGGCCGTGCGGCCCTCCTTCCCGGCGGAGAGCTGGGGCACCCCCTGGATATCCATCAGCACGGAGCCGTTGGACTGGTACATCCACAGCACGCCCTTCTCGTCCCGCCGGAGCTCCAGGTCATTGCCGTCCCGGCCGGTGCTGCCGGGAATCTGGGGGACGTACCGGGCGTGGGTCTCGTCCACGATCTTCATCACCCCCGCGTAGCCCGGGGCCAGCTCCACCTGGCCCCCCAGCACCGCGTCCATGGCGAAGCTGGCCCCCAGGACGGCGTACACCTGAGAGCTGTAGCGCTCGTTCATGGGCACCGCCGTGACCTCCGACATGACGGTGGTCCAGAGGTCCTGGAGCTCCTGGGAGACTTTGTTCTCCGGGAGGCGCACGGCGCTGTAGTTGGACGTGGGCATGCCTCCCAGGCCGGGGATGTCGCTGAACGCCCACTGGTAGAGGTAGACCTGGCCGTTCTCCTCCTCCACCAGGCGGACGGCGGAGGCATTGTCCTCGTCCCGGAAGCTGCCGTCACTGTAATAGGTAAAGGCGGCGTCCGGCACGCCGGGCATGTTCAGGTAGTGCAGGGTCAGCTTGCCGTCCTGGGTGACGTCCAGCTTGTAGACGTAGAGGGACCCGTAGTAGCCCGAGAGAGCCGTCAGCTCCTTGGGCATGGGGGCGGGCTTGGCCTCCGGGAGGCGCAGCGGCGTCTGGTCCACCTTCACGCCCTCGGCCTCCAGCGCCGCGATGAGGAGCTGGGAGGCCGCCATCTCGTTATAGGTGGACACACCGCCGGAGCTGACGACGGCCGCCGCCATGCGGTGCTCCGGCAGGACCACCAGCCCGGCGTGGTAATACTGGGTGTCGCCCCCCTTGACCAGGGCGGTGACGCCGCTCTGAGAGAAGGGGAACCACTCCACGCAGTCCCAGCCCAGGCCATAGGACAACGCGCCCGTGTCCCCCTCGTGCCAGAGGCCCTTGGCGTACTCCGGGGCGGCCATGGCCTCCAGGGAGGAAGCCTTTAAAAGCGTCTCATCGGTGAGGGCCCCGCCGAAGGCCGCCAGGTCCTCCGCCGTGGCGTAGATGCCCCCTGTGCCCACGGCGCCCAGGCAGTCCATGGGCAGGCTCTCGGGGTCCTCCCCCTGATAGACGGGGACGACCCGGTCCCGCTGCTCCCCGCTGGCCAGCAGCTCCTCCGGGAAATAGGTGTCCTCCAGCCCGGCGGGGTCCAGGATGTTGGCGTGGAGGTAGTCCTGGAAGTGGATGTCCGACACCCGGTCCACCACCAGCTGGGCCAAGGTGAAGCCGTCGTTGCAGTAGACGCTGTAGGCCCCCGGATCGGCCTTGAGGCGCTGGTTGGCCAGGCGGTCCAGCAAGCCGGAGACCGCCGTATCGTCGGCGTCCTGGAACAGCAGGCCGCTGCCCATGCTGGAACCCATGAGGCCGGAGGAGTGGTTCAGCAGCATCCGGACGGTGATATCCTTGTACCGGGGGTCCGCCATCTTGAACTCCGGCAGGTACTTCACCACCGGCTGGTCCAGGTCCAGCTTCCCCTGCTCCGCCAGCTGCATCACCGCCACGGTGGTGTAAATCTTACTGACGGAGCCCACGCCGTAGAGATCGGGGTCCCAGCCGAAGGCCGCAAGGCTTCTCAGGTGCCCGGCCTCCGGGTCCTCCCGGGGCTCCCCCTCCTGGCCGGAGGCGAGAATCTCCCCATCCTTCCACACGGCCCAATCCAGCTGGACGGCCCCGCTGAGCTCCTTGGCGGCGGCGGGAGCCGTCTGGGGAACGGAGGGGGCCGCCTCCGCCGCCAGGGCGGGGACGGAGAGGCTGAGGCTCAGCAGCAGGGCCAGCAGCAGGGCGCTGAGCCGTCTCATGGTTTTGGTCTGTTTCATATTCGTTTGGGTTCCTTTCCCGTCCCGGGCTCCGCGCCGGGGCGCTTTCGAGATTTGCAGACTCAGAATACACCTTCCACCAGGGGGAATGTCAAGGGGGGATGCCGCAAATTGCCGTTTTTTTGTCACGAACGGCCTCCCGCCCAGAGGCCGCCCCGGGCGCGGCGGGAGAATTCTGATCTTTAGCACAAGGGTACTCCAAATATGTGGTAAAGTCAAGAAAATTCTGAGCTTTATAGTCAACGCAGTTGAAGAGGAGCAAATGCTCCTCTTCCACCGGCGGACCGCAGGTCCGCCGGGGCGCAAAGCGCCCACGCGCTTCCTATGAAGCCGTGCGCAGAAAGTCGCTTACGCGGCTGGCCTCGCTGTTATGCCGCGAGGTCTTGAAACGAATCCGATGGATTCTTTTCAACTGTGCCGGCTATAACATATGCGGGAGTCCAGTATGAAAATCTACGACTACAAGGGGAAGAAGAACATCTCCGGGGGCCGCATCCGGGAGGCCCGGCTCCGGCGGCAGCTGACCCAGGAGGACCTGGCCGCCAAGATGCAGCTGGCGGGCGTACTGCTGGAGCGGGACAGCATCAGCCGCATGGAAAGCGGCACCCGGTTTGTGGCCGACTATGAGCTGTCCGTCCTTGCCGGGGTGCTGCGGGTCCCGGTGACGTGGCTCCTGGGCGGGGAGGACGGGGCGTGTCCAAAATAGCGTTTTTATGGCGGGCACTGCCTCCTCAAAGGGAATGTCCTATTCGCAGATTTATTGTAGGGGGCGGGCTCCGTCCCGCCCCGTCTCCCG
>CAMXNV010000102.1 GCA_947245315.1 uncultured Oscillibacter sp.
GAACTTCCGATACCAGCTTGCACATACCTCCGGAGGGACGTTCTGAAGATTCTCCTTTTCCGGCTCCACCCCGTCGGCCACCCATTCGTAGGTATTGTCATCGCCGCCGGACTCGTTCTGCTCGAATATGTAGGTCCGCTCCCCGCTCAGGGCCTTTCCCAGGTGCTCCAGCAGCACCTCAAGCGACTGATCCGGGGTCTCCTCCAGCAGAGCGACACGGAGGCCCTCGTTGATAATGGCCTCCAGATTCTGAACGTTGCGCATCCCGCTGTGCTGCTCATGAACCCCCATGACCGGAGCGCCCTCTCCGGCCGGTAAACGTTCCCCCGCATAATCCATATGCCCGTCCTCCGCTTTCTCCTCACAGCTTCGCTTTTAAAATCAGAAAATCTCTGTTATAATACCATATTTGCCTAATCACGTCAATGACAAGAAGCGAAAAGGGCGTGTCCGTTTGCGTATTTTATAGAGGGGATGCTTTGCAGGGGAGGGTTCTGCGCCGCTCTTAGTGGCTTTGCCGCTTAGGGGACCCGGGCGGCCCAGGGGGGCCGCCCCTACAACACCGCCCCCCTATAGAGAGTACCAGGCCCCACAGGGTGCTCTATCGGTGGGACACCCTGTAGGGGCGGCTATCAGCCGCCCGTCCTCTTCAAACACCGGACTTCCCGGAGGACGGGCGATTGGTAATCGCCCCTACACCATGCCAGGGAATAACCATACATCACAAAATGCGCGAATAGGACGCTCCTAAGTGAAAATCCCGTCTAAGTAACCTTATCACAGAAGGCGGACGGCATTCCCGCTATAATAAGCCCATCAAATCCGGGAGGTCATACTATGGAAACCAAAACGAGAAGCAAGCGGAGGGCGTATGTCGGCACAGATTCCTGCGTTGCCTGCGGCTGCTGCGTAAAGGTGTGCCCGCTAAACGCCATTTCCGTTTTCAGGGGCATCGCGGCCAAGGTGAATCCGGAGCGTTGCGTGGGCTGCGGGAAATGCGCCCGGGAGTGCCCCGCGTCCGTCATTGAAATTCGGGAGGTGCGGCCATGAAAAAGCACTGGTACGACTACTTATGGATCTTCTCCCTGACCTATCTGATCCTGGGCTTCTTCAACATCCTCTTCGCCTGGCTGGGGCTTCTGTGCTTCTTCATCCCCCTCATCATCTCCGTCTCCAGCGGCACCAAGGGCTACTGCAACCGCTACTGCGGCCGGGGCCAGCTCTTCAGCCTGCTGGGCGGCCGGTTCGGCCTGTCCCGCAGAAAGGACATTCCCAGGTGGATGAAAAGCAAGGCTTTCCGCTACGGCTTTTTGCTGTTCTTCCTCGTCATGTTCTTCCAGATGCTCTGGAACACCTATCTGGTCTTCGCGGGGGCCCGGGACCTGAGGCAGGTCGTGACCCTGCTCTGGACCTTGAAGCTGCCCTGGCACTGGGCCTACCACGGGACGCTGTTCCACCCGGGGACGGCGCAGTTCGCCTTCGGCTTCTACAGCGTCATGCTGACCTCCACGGTCCTGGGCCTGATTACCATGGCGCTGTTCAAGCCCCGCAGCTGGTGCGTCTACTGCCCTATGGGAACCATGACCCAGCTGATTTGCAGGGCCAAAAACCGGGAGGGTGACATTGTCACGGATCAGCGGTAAATTTTGAGATATCATAAAGCCACTACAAACGATAAGGAGGACAAACGATGTCTGTCATGAATATCAGCAAAGCGAATTTCACGGAGGAGGTCATCCATTCCACGAGGCCCGTCCTGCTGGACTTCTGGGCCCCCTGGTGCGGCCCCTGCCGCATGGTGGGCCCCGTTGTGGAGGAGATCGCGGCGGAGCGCCCCGATATCAAGGTGGGCAAGGTCAACATAGACGAGCAGCCGGAGCTGGCCGGCCGGTTCGGCATCATGAGCATCCCCACCCTGATGGTCATGAAGGACGGCCGGGTGGTGAATCAGGCCCTGGGCGCCCGGCCCAAGAGCCAGATTCTCGCCCTGCTGTGAGGAGGCGCCGCTATGGGATTTCTTTGGAATCGCCCCGACGTCAACCAGGGCGTGCGGGAGTTCGGCGCGGCCCCCGGCGCGGTCCTGCTGGACGTGCGCACCCCCCAGGAGTACGGGGAGGGCCACATCCCCGGCAGCGTCAACGTGCCCCTGCAAACCCTGGACAGGGAGGGAGCCGTCCCCGCCGGGAGGGACGCGCCCCTGTTTGTCTACTGCCACAGCGGGGCCAGGAGCGCTCAGGCTGTGAAGCTCCTGGCCCGGATGGGCTACACCCAGGTCAAAAACATCGGCGGCATGGCCGCCTACAAGGGAAAGGTGGAACGCTGAATGAAGGTTGTGATCATCGGCGGCGTGGCGGGAGGCGCCACGGCGGCGGCCCGGCTCCGGCGGCTGAACGAACAGGCGGAAATCACCGTCTTTGAGCGCTCGGGCTATATCTCCTACGCCAACTGCGGCCTGCCCTACTACATCGGCGGCGTCATCGAGGACCCCGCGGCCCTGACCCTCCAGACGCCGGAGAGCTTCTTCGCCCGCTTCCGGGTGAACATGCGGGTGCGCCACGAGGTCACCGCCCTCCACCCGGAGCGGAAGACCGTCTCCGTCAGGAACCTGGAGACCGGGGAGGAATTCGAGGAGCCCTATGACAAGCTCCTCCTCTCCCCCGGCGCCAAGCCCACCCAGCCCCGGCTCCCCGGCGTGGGACTGGAGAAGCTCTTCACCCTGCGGACGGTGGAGGACACCTTCCGCATCAAGGACTACATCGACGCCCACCACCCCAAGTCCGCCGTGCTGGCCGGCGGCGGCTTCATCGGCCTGGAGCTGGCGGAGAACCTGCGGGAGCTGGGGATGGAGGTCACCATCGTCCAGCGGCCAAAGCAGCTGATGAACCCCTTCGACCCGGACATGGCGGCCTTCCTCCATGCCGAGGTGCGCTCCCACGGCGTGCAGCTGGCCCTGGGGCAGACCGTGGAGAGCTTTGAGGAGCGGGACGGCGGCGTGGACGTGCTGCTGAAGGACCGCGCCCCCCTCCACGCCGACATGGTGGTCCTGGCCATCGGCGTCACGCCGGACACCGCCCTGGCCAAGGAGGCGGGCCTGGAGCTGGGGATCAAGGGCAGCATCCTGGTCAACGACCGGATGGAGACCGACCTCCCGGACATCTACGCCGTGGGCGACGCGGTGCAGGTGAAGCACGCCGTCACCGGCCAGGACGTCCTCCTCTCCCTGGCGGGGCCCGCCAACAAGCAGGGCCGCATCGCGGCGGACAACATCCTGGGCGGGGACAGCCGGTATTTGGGGAGCCAGGGCAGCAGCGTCCTCAAGGTCTTCGGCCTGACGGCGGCGGTCACCGGCGTCAACGAGACCAACGCCCGAAAGGCCGGGCTGGACCCGGACGCGGTGGTCCTCTCCCCCATGAGCCATGCGGGCTACTACCCCAGCGGGAAGCTGATGACCATGAAGGTGGTCTTCGAAAAAGGGACCTACCGTCTGCTGGGGGCCCAGATCGTGGGCTACGAGGGCGTGGATAAGCGCATCGACGTGCTGGCCACGGCCATCCACGCCGGGCTGACGGCCATTCAGCTCAAGGACCTGGACCTGGCCTATGCGCCGCCCTACTCCTCCGCCAAGGACCCGGTGAACATGGCGGGCTTCATGATTGAGAACCTGGCCAAGGGCGTCGTGAGGCAGTTCCGCCTGGAGGACGTGGAGGCCCTGCCCCGGGACGGCAGCGTGACCCTGCTGGACGCCCGGACGCCCCAGGAGTACGCGGGGGGCCATATCGAGGACTTCCGGAATGTCCCCGTGGATGAGCTGCGGGACCGGCTGGATGAGATCGAGCCCGGCAAGCCGGTGTACGTCATCTGCCAGAGCGGCCTGCGGAGCTACATCGCCTGCCGGATTCTGGCGGGGCACGGCTACGAGACCTATAACTTCTCCGGCGGCTTCCGCTTCTACGACGCGGTGACGCACGACCGCCGCCTTATCGAGTCGGCCACGGCCTGCGGCATGGACGGGAAGTGAAAAACGAACAAACCGCCCTCGGATTCCGAAGAATCCGGGGGCGGTCCTTTTCCTATGCCCTTTGCAGCGCCTTCAATTTTGCCTCGTCCGTCAGCTCCACGACGCCCCGGGACAGCTCCACCATGCCCTCGCTCCGGAAGTAGCGCAGCATCCGGGTGACCACCTCCCGGTGGGTCCCCAGGTGGTTGGCGATGGTCTCGTGGGTGATGGCCAGCCGGTTCGTGCCCTCAATGGCGGCCTCCTCCAGCAAAAAGGAGGCAATCCGCTGGTCCATGCTCCTCCACATCACCTGCTCCACAAGCCACATGACCTCCGAGAAGCGCCCGGCCATGAGCTCGTTGGTGTAGTTGGCCAGGGGGGCGGACTCCTCCATCAGCTGCCGGTAGACCTCCGCCGGGATGACCCAGAGGTCCGTGTCCTTCTCCGCCGCGACGGTCACGTCGAATTGAACGCTCCGCATGACGCAGGAGGCGGAGAACAGGCAGATGTCCCGGTCAAACAGCCGGTAGATGGTGATCTCCCGGCCCTCCTCCGAGAGGATGTAGGCCCGGAGCTGCCCGGACCGTACCACCAGCAGCCCGGTGCAGTCCGCGCCGCCGTTGTGGAGCAGGGCTCCCTTTTTCACGGACCGCTCGCTGAGGCTGCCCAGGATCCGCTCCTGCTGGGCGGCCGATAATTGATTCCACACGGGAAAACAGCTCTGAAAGTCCATCCGTTCTCACCTCGTTCAGATCAGGAGCTTTCGCCCCGTTTCAGCTGTGTGACTCTATTGTAGGGCAAAAGGGGAAATTCCGCAAGGGCAAACTTCGGGGAGGGGGGCCCTTCTCCCGGAACTCGGGCGCTTCCCCTCCCAATGGCCCGGTCCGGGGACCGGGACCCACAGGGCCTGTCTTTCTGCCGGTAGAACACCCTGTGGGGCCTGACCCCCAGGTCAGGCCATTCCTCCGGGAACTGGGCGCTTCCGAAAGACCGGGCGGCCCAGGGGGGCCGCCCCTACAGGATGAAAGGCGGGACGCTCCGCGGCAGGGCGGGCCTCTCACAGCTCCCGCATCAGGTGGAAGGTCTGCATCAGCTGCACGGAGCCGTACCCCCACTGGTTGTTGGGATAGCTCATATCCGAGCGCCGGAGGCAGCCCCGGATGAGATAGGCCCGAATCTGATAGGTCCCCATGGCCGGGTCGTTCCCCTCCCGGACGCCCCATTGCAGCAGCAGGGCGCAGACCCCCGCCAGCACTGCCGCCGCGGCGCTGGTGCCGCTCATCAGGCCGGGGCCGTAAGGGTAGATACCCCGGACCCCCACGCCGGGGGCCGTCAGGTCCGGCAGGACGCGGCCGTCCGCCGCGGGGCCCCGGGAGCTCTTGGCGTAGAGGCTCTTCCCCGCGCTGTCGTAGGCCCCGCAGCAGATCACCCCCACGGCGGAGGCGGGGCTGGTCACCGTGTAGTCCGGCGTGGCGGCCAGGAACTCCACCGTGGGGGAGACGAAGCCCGTCATGGGCAGCCACACCTGATAGCTCCCATTCAGGAGAATGTCCCCGTGGAGCTGGATGGTCCACACGCCGGGGGTGGCCCCCAGGATGCGGATCACCGACAGCTGCCCCCCGCTGCCCTCCACGGGGAAGTGGTACTCGATCTGCACCCGGGCGGCCTCCAGCACCAGCTTCACGTCCGCCGCGGGGGTGAAGCCGGGCCGGGCGGGCACCCGGCCCACCAGCTCCCCCGAGGGGGAGCGGACGGAGATTGACAGCCGGTCCGCCACTGTGTTCCAGACGGCCACGTACACGTCCCCGGCGTTCTCCCCCACCTTCAGGTCCACCTTCCCCGGCTTCTCCCCGGGCTGGAGGACGCCGCCGGTGTGGTGCCGGGCCTCCGCCTCGTTGCCCGCCGCAGCGCAGAGGCACACGCCCTTTTGGACGGACACGGCGCCCAGGTACTCCTCAAAGACGCTGTACCCGTCGTGGCTCCCGGCGTTGGTGCCCAGGCCGATGCAGATGACCACCGGGCGGCCCAGCTCCCGGGCCTTCCGGAGGATGTACTCCACCCCCACCATGACGGCGCTGGACTCATAGGCGTGCTCCTGGTCCGCCGGGACGCAGTAGCGCTCCCGGTAGAAGGGCCGGGCTTTCCGGAGCTTCACGGCGATGATCTCCGCGTCCGGGGCCGCGCCGGCGAAGTCCTCCGTCTCCCGCCCGGCGGCCACGGAGGCCAGGAAGGTGCCGTGGCCCTCCTCGTCCCGCTGGGGCACCAGGGCGTAGGGGTCCTGGGAGGCCAGGGCGGCGTCGATGTCCGCCTTGGAGTACTCCCGGCCCAGGAGGAAGCCGGAGGGCGGGTCCCCCCCGGCGGTCTGGTCGTAGAGGTATTGAATCTTGCTGCTGCCGTCCTCGTAGCGGAAGACGCTCTGGGTGTAGTCGATCCCCGTGTCCACAAAGCCCAGCAGCACCCCCCGGCCCTTGAGGTTCAGGTAGGGCTGGCTGTGGACCTGGGAGACCCCCGCCGCCTCCAGGGCCGGGCGGTCCAGCAGGCCCAGCACCACCGAGGCGGAGCTGACGAAGGAGGCCCCCAGGGCTTCCTCCAGGTGGTGGAAGTTCTCCCGCTTGATGTAGCCCAGCACGTAGCGGCCCGAGAGGGTCTGCCCCACCACCACCTCCGTGGAGCTGCGGGCGTAGTCGAAAAAGGCGTCGCTGGCCCGGGTGATGAAGTCGACGGTGTCCGGCGCGTGGATGAACTCCAGTACCTCCGGTGACAATCGCATAGTCAAAGTCCCCTTTCCAAATGGTTGACCAACTCGTTCATGGTTCCGCAGAGATTCAGCCGCCCATAGCCCCACTGGGGGTTGGGATAGCTGAGGAAGGGGCTGCGGAGGGCCCCCTTGCAGAGAAAGGCCTTCACCCGCTGGCCGTAGAGGAACAGGTCGTTCCCCTGGACCACGCCCCACTCCATCATCAGCGCCGCCGCCCCGGAGACGAAGGGGGCGGCCATGCTGGTGCCGGTGTACACGTCGTACCCGCCCCCCGCCTTGGCGGAGCGGACGGCCTCCGCCGGGGCCGTCAAATCCAGCAGCACCCGGCCCGCGCAGTCCTGGTCCCCCCAGCCGGAGAAGGGGCTGACGGTCTCGGTCTCCGGCCGGAAGCCCCCCACGGAGATGGGGTACAGGGCCGTGGCCGGGAGGGTGATGGTCAGGTTGGGCTCCGGCTGGAGGAAGGCCGTGCGGTCGCTGACCTCCTCCACGGTGGGCAGCCACACGTCGAAGCGCCCGTCGGCCACCTTCCTCCCCAGGCACCGGAGCTTCCACACGCCGTCCAGCCCTCCGGCGGGGGCGTCCAGGAGGAACAGGACCTCCTGGGAGGCGCTGTAGTGGGTGGGAACCCCGTAGAACACGGACACCCGGACGGAGCCGAACCGGAGGAGCCGGGTCCCCTCCAGCAGGGGGCCGGTAGTCTGGCCGCTGGGGAGCTCCAGCTCGAACACCGCCTCGTCGGCGAAGTTCTTCCAGAGGGAGAGGCAGATTTGCTCCCGCCGGGTGGAGACGGTGAACTCCGCCTCCAGGGTCTCGTTCTCCACAAGCCGCCCCCGGAAGTGGTGAGCCCCGCCGCCCTCGTTCCCGGCGGCGCAGACCACCACGGTCCGCCCCCGCTGGGCGGACTGGTCGATGTAGGACTCGAAGAGGGACTGCCCCTGGTGGGAGCCGCAGTTGGTGCCGTAGCTCAGGTTCACCACGC
>CAMXNV010000103.1 GCA_947245315.1 uncultured Oscillibacter sp.
TCCAAAACCCCCGCTCAAACCAATTGCGTGCGGAGAAGTCATTCCGGCTCCGCCGTTCATTCAGGCGCGCCCCCGTATCGTTCCCTCGTACTTCTTTTACTCTTTTGGACCGTGCACGGCCCGTTTTCTCGTTTTCTTCTGGAAGAAAAGGAGAAAATGGGGGGTGCATTGCACCAGCCATCGCTGGTTGCCAGGCCCCCTCGCCCGCAAGGGCGAGTACCAGCCCCCTCCCGCGCCGGGAGAGCCCCCTACCTCTTACTATCCGGCTTAAACACCGCCGCCATCACGGCGGCAAACAGCACCGCGGCAGCGATCCCCCCGGCGGTAGCCGTCAGCCCGCCGGTGAACACCCCCAGCCAGCCGTCCACGGCCACGGCCTTCTCCACCCCCTGAGCCAGGGCGTGGCCAAAGCCCGTCAGGGGCACCGTCGCCCCCGCGCCTCCCCAGGTGGCCAGAGGCTCGTAGAGCCCCACGGCGCTGAGGAAAACCCCGGCCACCACGTAGCCCGTCAGAATCCGGGCGGGAGTGAGCTGGGTCTTGTCAATCAGAATCTGTCCTATGGCGCAGAGCACGCCGCCGCAGAGAAACGCCTTGAGATATTCCATCGGAAATCCCTCCTTTTGGAAGTCAGTTTCTCCCGGCGGGGGAAAATTATGCGCCGCCGGCGCCTTGAAATCCGGCGCCGGCGGCACAGAGAGGGTATCGATCCGGCTCACACGCCGGCGGGGAGCTCCTCCGGGGTCTCCGGGGACTCGGGCGTTTCCGGGGTCTCCGGGGACTCGGGCGTTTCCGGAGCCTCCGGGACCTCCGGCGTCTCCGCGCCCTTGCGCCGGAAGAGGGGCTTCCGGGGCTTCTTGCCGCCCTTCTTTCCCTTGAAGATATGGCTCAGGTTGTCAATCACCGAGTAGAACACGGGGGTGAACACCAGGGTCACCAGGGTGGAAATCACCATGCCCGAGATCATGGTGATCCCCATGTCCGCCATCATCTCGTTGGTCTCTCCGATGCCCATGGCCATGGGCACCATGGCCAGGATGGTGGTCAGGGTGGTCATGAGGATGGGCCGGATGCGGAGGGGGCAGGCCTTGAGAATGGCGGTCTCCCGGTCCTCGCCCCGGGCCCTGCGGATCTTGATGTACTCCACCAGAATGATGGAGGAGTTAACCACCGTGCCCGCCAGCATGATGATGGACACCAGGGACAGCATGGACAGGTCCCGGCCCGTCAGCGGCAGGCCGAACAGGGCCCCGGTGAAGGCCACCGGCAGAATCAGCATGACCATGACGGGCATGAGGAAGCTCTCAAACTGGACCGCCAGGACAAAGTACACCAGCAGCAGGGCCACCGCCAGGGCCAGCAGCAGATCGGTGAAGCTCTCCACCATGGTCTCATAGCTGCCGTCCGTCTCCACGGCGTAGCCCTGGGGGAAGGTGTAGCCGTCCAGAATCTCCCAGATGGCCGCCGTCATGGCGGCGGTGTCCCCGCTGACGGAGTCGCCGGAGATGGTCACCTGCCGGGTCTGGTTGGACCGCCGGATGGTCTGGGGAGCCTGCTCCACGGCGACCTCCGCCACGGAGCCTAGGGGCACCGTGCCGCCCATGGCGGAGGGCACGCCCATGGATTTCAGCGCGTCCAGGCTCTTGGCCGCCGCGCCGCCGCCCCGGACCACCACGTCCAGCTCCCGGCTGTTGATGGTCACCTTGGTGGCGGTGGAGCCCGTGAGTTCGGACCGGACCGCCTGGCCGATGGCCGCGGCGGTGAGCCCATACTGAGCGGCGGCCTCCCGGTTCACGGCCACCTTCACCTGGGGGACCTCCTCGGAGAGGGAGCTGGTCACGTTCACCGCGCCCGGCAGGGCCTCAATCTGGGCAATCAGGTCATTCGCCAGGAACTCCAGGGTGTCGTAGTCGTCTCCCTCGATGTTCACGGCGATGTCTCCCCCGCCGCCCATCAGGGCCTCGGAGTCCGAGGCGGAGACGGTGATCTCGCACCCCGCGATGTCCCGCAGGGCCGCCCGGAGGGCCTTGGCAATGTCGTTGCTGCTCCGCGCCCGCTGGGACTTGGAACCGATGTCCAGCATCATGGTGACGGACTCGTCGGAGGCGATGTAGAACATCTCCTGAATCTCCGGGGTCTCCGCCTCCACAATGGCGCTGACCCGGTCCGCGATGGCGGAGGTCTCGTTCAGCTGGGAGCCAATGGGCATGCTGACGCTCAGGTTCACCATGCCCTGGTCCATGTCGGGAATCAGCACCATCTTGGTATTCACCAGGGTGACGCCGAAGAGGACCACCAGGGCGAAGGAGGCCAGCATCCCCAGGAACAGGTGGTGCACGAAGTAGTCCAGGGTCTTCATGTAGAAGGCGCTGATCTTCCCCACCAGCTTTTTCAGGGGGCCGGGCTCCTTCCCCGCTTGTCTTTCCTGGCGGCGGCGGACCTTCTCCTCGTCCAGGGTGAAGTAGCACAGCAGCGGCACCAGGGTCAGGGAGATCACCAGGGAGGCGAAGATCAGCGTGGCGATGGTCAGGCAGAAGTCCTTGAACATCATGCCCGCCATGCCGCCGGTGAGGGCCAGGGGGACGAAGACCGCCTCGGTGGTCAGGGTGGAGGCCAGGACGGAGGAGGTGACCTCCTTGGCGCCCTCGATGCAGGCGCTCCGGCGGTCGTGCCCGTCGGCGGAGAAGCGGTAGATGTTCTCCAGGACCACGATGGAGTTGTCCACGATCATGCCCACGCCCATGGCGATGCCCCCTAGGGACATCATGTTCAGCGTCAGGCCGAAGCCGTACATAATGAGGAGCACCGTCAGAATGCAGATGGGCATGGAGACGGCGATGGTCAGCGTGGCCCCGCCCCGGCGGAGGAACAGGAGGACCACCAGGGCCGCCAGAAGCACGCCCTGGAGGATGTTCTGATAGGCCGCGTCCACGGTCTGGTTGATGTAGTCGCTGGCCAGGTAGGGGGCGGACCAGCGGAGGCTGGGGTTCTCCTCCTTCAGCTCCTCCAGGCGCTTCACCACCTGCTCGGAGACGTAGACCTCATTGGCGGAGGACTGCTTGGAGACCTGGAGGACCACACAGGCGGACTCGCCGGACTTGGCCATGGCGTCCATGTCCTTGTCCTCCAGGGTGACGTTGGCCACCTCGGACAGGCGCACCGTCCCGCCGGTGGGCAGGGCGAGAATCATGTTCTGCACATCCTGCACCGTCCGGAACTTGGCGTCGGTGGAGACCGTCAGCTTCTTGGAGCCGCTCTCCAGGCTGCCGCCGGGGTAGATCAGGTTCTGCCCCGCCAGGAACTGGGAGATGTAGGAGGTGGACAGGCCGTAGCCCGCCGCCCGGGTGGGGTCCAGCTCCACGGCGATCTGCTGCTCCACGCCGCCGTTGACGGTGACCTGGGCCACGCCGTTGATCCGCTCCAGGGCGGGGACCACCACGTCGTCCGCCAGGCTCTGGAGCTGGGCCAGGTCGTCGCCCGTGAGGGCGATCATGGCCGTGGGCATCAGGGCACTGAGGTTCATGTTGACGATCACCGGGTCCATGGCGTCCTCCGGGAGGCTCACCATGTCGAACTGCTCCCGGAGCTTGGTGGCGGCGATGTCCAGGTCCGTGCCCTCCACGTAGGTGATCTGAATCTGACAGGACCCGTCGGAGGAGGTGGAGGAGATTTCGTCCACGCCCTGGACGGACATGATGGCGCTCTCCAGGGGCCGGGTGACCAGCTCCTCGATGTCGCTGGGGTTGGCCCCGTTGTAGTAGCACGCCACCACCGCCATGGGCATCTCCATGTCCGGCATCAGGGCCATCTGGAGCTGGGTGGCGTACATCAGGCCGAACACACAGATCAGAATGCTGGCCAGGATGGTGGCGACTTTATGCTGGATACTGGCTTTGGCGATACTCATCTTACTCCTCCCGGCCCGTTTCGTCCTGGGGCGCGGCGTCCTCATCGGTCTCCGGGCTCTCTGCGCCGCCCGCCGGGGCGGACTCGCCGGAGACAATGCGCACCGGGTCGCCGTCGCTGAGGTAGGCCTGGCCCACGGTGACCAGCTGCTGCCCGGCGCTGAGGCCGGAGAGGACCTCCGTCACCCCGTTGCCCGTGAGGCCCGTGAGGACCTCCACGTACTTGGCCGCGCCGTTCTCCACGACGAAGACATACTGGGTCTCCCCCCGGGTCAGCACCGCCTCCGTGGGCACCACGATGGTGTCCTCGGACACGTCGGTGTGGAAGGTCACGTCGGCAAACATGCCCGCCAGGAGCCCGTCGGCGTCGGAGGGCAGGGTGAGGGTGACGGTATAGAGCCGGGTCTGCATGTTGGCCGCCCGCTCCACGGAGCGGATCACCGCCTCGAAGGTCTGGTTCGCCGCGCTGACGGAGACGTCCGCCGTGTCCCCGGCGGACAGCTTGGGCACCAGGGCCTCGGAGACCTGGACCACGGCCTTCATCTGCTCCACCCCGTCGATGACCGCCACGGGCATGGTGGTGGAGGTAAAACCTCCCTCAGTGGCGTTCATGGTCACCAGGGTGCCGCTGCTGGGGGCGATGACATTCCCCCGGGCGTCCACGTTCTCCAGGACGGTGTTCAGCTGCTCCACGCTGCTGAGGGCGTTCTGCATCCCCGCCTCCAGCTGGGAGAGGGTGGAGTTCCGCTGGGCCACGGCGGTCTGGAGCTGGAGCTCCGCCTGGTCGATCTCCACCTGGGAGGCCGCGCCGATCTCGTAGAGCTCCTTCAGGTCCCGGACGCTCTTCTCCAGCAGGGCAATCTGCTTTTCAAAGACGGCGGACTGGTCGTTGTAGCTCTGGACCGAGGAGCGATAGCTGATGCTGGCCGCGTTTTGGGAGGCCAGGGTGCTCCCCAGGTCCAGGGTGCACAGCACGTCTCCCGCCTGGACCTCGTCCCCCGCCTCGGCGTAGACGGCGGTGCACTTGGCACTGGTGGCCACCATGATGGTGGCCTCGTCCTCGGCCACCAGCTGGCCGGAGACCGTGTTTTCCGTATAGATGGTGTCCGCCCCGATCTCCTCAATCTGGACGGCAATGCCGGCGGGGGCCTCCTCCTCCGGGGCCTCGCCGGAGCCGCCTCCGCAGGCGGCCAGGGACAGCGCCAGCAGGGCCGCCAGCCCCGCCGCCAGGATTCTCTTCTTCGTCATGTGGTTCCTCCAAAGTCTTCTATGTTGGCCGCCTTGCGGCGGACCCGGATGTCCTCCGGGGAAATAAGTACGTTCTCTTGAGGAAGGGTTACGTCCCCGTCTGGCCGCTGTTCATCACGCCGTAGTTCACGGCCCAGTAGTAGGTCCGGAAGGCGGTGAACAGGTTCCGCCGGGCGGTGGCCACGGCGTCCTTAGCCTCGGCCAGGTCGTCCTCCGCGTCCAGCAGGGCGTTGTGGGAGATGGTCCCCTGACGGTACTTCATCTCCATGGAGGCATAGCTGCTCTCCTGGTAGGACAGGGAGGTCAGAGCGGAGTTCAGCACCTGCCGGTAGTCCTTGACGGAGTCGAAGGCGCTGCGGAAGTTCATCTCAAAGGTCTGCACCGACATCTGGTACTCGTACTTGGCCGACTCGTAGGTGTGCCGGGCCGTCCGGTATCCATAGGTAGTCCGGGCATTGGCGTCGTTGGCGTCGTCAAAGGTATCGCTGGCCTCGTCCAGTTTTTTCTTGGCCGCGAAGAGGTCATAGCTCCGCATTTTGGCGTCCGCCAGGTCCTGCTTGTAGTCCATGCTGTCAAACAGGCCCTGGGCCAGCTCCGGCAGAGGACCCAGCACCAGGGCGCCGTTGAGGCCGGCCCCGATCATGGTCTGCATCTGGAGCTTGCAGCGCCGGAGGTTCATCTCCAGGGTGCTCAGGCTGCTTTGCAGCTGGGCCTTGCCGTTCTTCACCTGCTCCAGGGTCAGGGCGGAAATCTGCCCCAGCTTATAGCGGAGCTCCATCTCCTCCAGGCTCCGGTTCACGGCGGCCAGGTTCCGCTGGAGGGTGGCCTTGGTCTGCTCCAGCTCCAGGATGGCGAAGTAGAGGGATTCCGCGCCCACCACCGTCAGGTCCTGGGCGTTCTGGAGCTGCCGCTTGGCGGCGGCGGAGTCCCGCTGGAGCTTGCCCGTGGTCAGGTCCGACATGGTGCTGGTAATGGCCCCGTAGGAGCTGGCCAGGTTGGAGATCACGTAGCCCTGCATGGCCCCCTCCATGGGGGAGGCCACGGGAATCTGGGCGTACATGCTCTGGGTGTACTCCAGGCTGCTGAGCTGGCCGGACAGGTCCACGTACATCTGGGTGTAGTCCATGGCGTCGATGGAGGCGATGGACTCCCGGAGCATCTTGGCCGTGAGGCTCCCCTCCAGCACCCGGTCCTTCAGATCCTCAAAGGCCAGATAGCGGAAGTCGTCCTCTCCGGTGAAGACCAGCTCGTCTTCCATGGTGCTGTCCGCGGCGGTGCCCCCGGAGGGCTCCTCCGGCAGCACCACGATGGGCTTTCCGTCCTCCTCGGGAAGGGCCGCCTCCCCGGCGCTCTCCTCCCCGGCAGCGGGCTCCGCTCCGGCGGTCTCCTCTCCGGCCGCCGTTTCTCCAGCCGCCGTTTCTCCGGCGGGCTTTTCCGTCTCCTCCTCGGTCTGCGCCAGGGCGGGGACGGCGCACAGGGACAGCGCCAGGGCCGCCGCCAGCAGCAGCGCGATCCATTGTTTCCTCATGTGGTCCTCCTTGTCTATGTATGGTTCTTCGCAGTTCTCAAAACGCGGGGCGTCTCCGCTCCCGCGGGGGTTTCCCGTCTCTTTTTTACACCTTCCACCAGGGGGAATGTCAAGCAAAATCGACGGATTTCTAAGCGGCGTTCAGGTTGCCAAGCTCCCGTGCCTGACAACCTCCAGCTTTGCCGCCAGTTCCTCCCGGTGGAGGGCCCGGTACTCAGGGCAGAGCATGGCGTCCATAAAGGCGCTGCCCAGGGCGGCCATCAGCAGGCTGAACACGATCCGGGCATAGTCCTGGGTGGGCTCCCGGAGGCCCGAGATGTCCATCACGTCCCAAAGCCCGTCCAGGAGCCTCTGCCCGGGCCGGGTGGGGAGGAGCTTCTGGATGTCCAGTCCCTGGTTGTTCCGCACGAACAGCATGCACCGCTCCATCACCGGGTCCAGGAGGATATCCTGGGCCGTCATGCGGTCAAAGCAGTCCAGCTGGGCCTGGAACATGTCCCCGCCGTTGTCCCGCAGGACCCGGCGGTACTCCTCCTTCACGTGGTTCCGCACTTCCTCCAGGAGGTAGGCGAAGAGGTCGTCCTTCCCTGCAAAATACTGGTAAAAGCTCCCTCTGGGGATGCCCGCCCGGCGGACAATCTGATTAATGGAGACGTCCACGAAGCGGGTGGTGGTGAATTCCTCCCAAGCGGCGTCGAGAAAGCGACGCCGCTTTTCCTCCGGCAGCCGGAGGAAGGTCTCTGTACACATATGTATCCCTCGCAATAAAAATGACACCCTGTCACTTTATGACAAGCTGTCACTTATTATAGTCAGGGCTAATCATCCTGTCAACCATTTTGTACTGCCGGGGGCGTTAAGTTTTTGTGAATAAAAGGGCCGCCCCCGGGTTATTTGAAAAAGGCTCCCTCTTTGAGGGAGGTGGCACGGCGAAGCCGTGACGGAGGGAGTTTCATAGGGCTGGGTTTTGCGGGGAAAACGGGGGAAACGAGGGAACTCCCTCAGTCACCGCCTCCGGCGGCGACAGCTCCCTCAGAGAGGGAGCC
>CAMXNV010000104.1 GCA_947245315.1 uncultured Oscillibacter sp.
GGCGGCAGCCGCCGCACATGCCCGTGCCGTCGATCATGATGGGGCTCATGGAGACCGTGGTGGGGATGCCGTAGGGCTCCGTGGTCTTGGAGACGAATTTCATCATAATCATGGGCCCGATGGCGAAGACCTCGTCATACTGGTTCCCCGCCTCGATGAGTTCCTTCAGGGCGTCGGTGACCAGGCCCTTCCGGCCATAGCTGCCGTCATCCGTGCAGACGATCAGTTTATCGGAGGCCTTCTTGAACTCCTCCTCCAGGATCACCAGGTCCTCGGTGCGGAAGCCGACAACGGCGTGGACCTCGGCCCCGTCGTCGTGGAACTTTTTCAGCACCGGGTAGGCGATGGCGCAGCCCACGCCGCCGCCGACCACGCAGACCTTTTTCTTGCCCTCGGTCTCGGTGGCCTTGCCCAGGGGGCCCACGAAGTCCTGGAGGCAGTCGCCCTCGTTCAGGTGGGAGAGCTTCTCCGTGGTGGCGCCCACGGTCTGGACGATGATGGTGACCGTCCCTTTTTCCGGGTCATAGGCGTTGATGGTAATGGGGATGCGCTCGCCCTTTTCGTCCACCCGGAGGATGATGAACTGGCCCGGCTGGGCCTTCTTGGCAATCAGCGGGGCCTCGATCTCATACAGGGTCACGGTGGGGCGCAGGGCCTCTTTTCTGACAATTTTGTACATATGCTTCCTTCTTTCCCAATCACGTCATGGTTGAAATTTTGGAGCGGTGTCCTTCCTTAAGCCATATCTCAAACAGGGCCTAGACACATTATTTTCAGTTTAGCATATAGGGGGGACCCCGTCAATTGGTTTTTGCAAAATCTCGGGAGAGAGGCATCCCGGCGTCAGCCCTTCGCGGGGACCTTCTCCGGCGTTCTCCCCAGGGCCCGGCGGGCTCCTTCCAGGGCCTTGTGGAGCAGAATACCCAGCGCCAGGTTCCCGGCGTAGGCCAGGAGGTAGAAGCGCAGCGGGTGCCCCGTCAGCCCCACGAGGCCCATCAGCGGCTCCGTCTCCCGGGTGACCACCACGTTCAGCAGGTAAATCTCCAAGCTGCACTCCCCCAGCAGGGAGAGGGCCCGGAGGCGCAGCCCCGTCCGCTCCAGCAGCCAGGCCGCCAGCAGGCACAGCGGGCAGACCACCAGGCTGAAAATGAAGCAGGGAGCTATGTAAATCCGCTGGGTCCACACCCCGAACAGCAGCGCTCCCCCCGCCAGGGCCAGCCCGGCCCAAAGGAGCCGGTGCCTCCGGGAGAGAGCCTGTCCGGTGTGGAGGCAGTAGCCGCACAGCGTCCCCAGGGCAAAGGCAGGAATCCGAAAGAGGAAGTCCCGGAGGTACAGCAGGTTCAGGGGAATGGCGAGCCGGTAGAGCCCATAGGCCGCCGGGAGGGCCAGCACCGCCGCAAGCACGGGGGAAGGGCTCTTCCGCAGCAGCCGCACCCAGAGGGGGGCCAGGAGGTAGAAGGCCAGCAGGGCGGAGACGTACCAGTTGAAGCTCCCGGAAATCTGAAACCAATAATGGAGCCCGGAGAGGCTCCACAGCATCGTAGAAAAGGAAATCCTCCCCAGGTAAATCAAGCAGAGGCTGTAGGCCCCCACCACCAGCCAATAGGCGGGGAGAATCCGGGCGCACCGGGCCCTCCAGAACGCGGTCACCGAGGGCCGCCGGAGCAGGGACCCGCACAGGCCCAGGCCGGAGAGGAACAGGAAAATGTCCACGCCCAGGTAGCCGTATTCCTGCACCAGGGCCAAGGCCCGCCAGGGGGCGTGGTAGCTGTAGGCGTGGAACAGCATGACCCACAGCAGGGCCAGGCCCATCAGCTCCGAGCGGCGGAGGCTGAGCAGCTCATAGGACAAAGCTGGTCGATTCTTCATAGGGGACTCCTTTTCGGCGTCCGGCGGGGCGGGCCGCCCGGTCAATTGGACGCCGTCAGTATTCTCTCGGTTTCCGCGATGTCCCGCTCCACCAGCGGGCGCATACTGTCCTTGTACTTCGATAAATCCGCGCTCCGCAGGCGCGACAGGATTGCCGGAATGTACTGCGGCTTTGCGGTCCCCACCTCCGCCAGGGCCTTGACGCACTGTCTGGCCGTAATGGGCTTTTCGTCCGTCACGTGCGCCAGAAAGGCGGGGAGGACGGCGTCGAAGCGATTGGCCTCATCCCACTGGGCGTTTGCCGCCAGGATGCACAGGGCCCGGTTCCGCACAAGGGATTTGGGGTGGGCCAGCAGCGCGGCGAAGTCATCGAAGAATTCATACCACTCATCGGTCTCCCGGCTCTCCGAGATGATTTTCTGGGCAAAGGCGTAGGCGAGCTTATCGTCCTTTCCCGTCAGCCGGGCCACGATGGTCTCTCTCATGGGCGTCCGCCTCCAGCTTCTGATTTGCCGGTCTGTCACGAGGAAAGTATACCACCGGCGCGAATGACTTTCAACCTTCTTTTCTCTTCCATGCCCCGGCGCGGGGCCTGACGCGTATCCATGGGTTTTGTCCGGGCCTCGTTTGAAAACGGTCAAACAGGGCCTAAAACCAACGCATTGGGAACGTCCTTCATTTGCCTTTTCCGCCGCCGCTCAAAGTAGGCCAGCCGGATAACCAGGCTCTTCGGGCTGGGACAGGTGGAGGGGAGATGCCCCTGGTAGAGCTCCCGGAAAACATCCCTGTTCCCCGACTCCCACATGATGGCGGTGATGCGGCCCAGGGATTTGGAGACCGTCTGGGCCTTCCGGCCGGTCATTTTTTCGTACTCCCCCAAGATCGTACCCATCTGCAAATACTCCACGCCGTCGATGTCCCGCTCCGCGGCCAGGGCCACGACCCCTCGGAGGTCTTTGTATCCAATGGAGCTGATATCCCCGATGATTTCCGCAATGATGTCTCTCGTGTCTTCCATAAGAAATACCTCCTAAAAGATTCCTTTTCAGGGAAATTGAAAAGGTACTCCTATGGTACTGCAAAACCCGGCGGTTTCGACGGTTTGCGACTTTTTTAGACATGATTTGCGGAAAAATGCTACGAATGTATAGAAAAAGGAGAGGCGCTTTCGCACCTCTCCGATCTTTGGCCGTCCCGCAGGCGTAAGAATGCGCGGCTTCAGCGGCGCGGGCCAAGAGTTTTACCGCACCCGGTTATACCAACCGCCATTTCCCAACCCAAGAACACGGGGCCGCACCCGGGCGTTCTCCGGAATTCTTTCAACACTGTTAGATTTCAGAAAGATTCTGGACAGATTCCTATGGTACAGTATCCACAGTGAAAGCCCCGCGGCCCTCCGGAGCTCCGGGGGCGCGGCTTCCCAATACGTTCCCTTGGAGGTATGACAACATGACCATTTTGGAAACCAAATCCCTGCGGAAAACCTACGGCTCCGGCGAGGCCGAGGTCCGGGCCCTGGACGGCGTGGACCTCACTGTGGAAAAGGGCGAGTTCGTCGCCGTCGTCGGCACCTCCGGCTCCGGCAAGTCCACCCTGCTCCACATGCTGGGCGGCCTGGACCGGCCCACCTCCGGCTCCGTCGCCGTGGACGGGAAGGACCTCTTCTCCCTGAAAGACGAGGCCCTCACCATCTTCCGCCGCCGGAAGATCGGCTTCGTCTTCCAGAACTACAACCTGGTCCCCGTCCTCAGCGTCTACGAGAACATCGTCCTGCCCATCCAGCTGGACGGCCGGAAGCCCGACGACGGCTATGTGGACCAGATCATCGAGACCCTGGGCCTGGAGAAGAAGCTGCAAAACCTTCCCAACAACCTCTCCGGCGGCCAGCAGCAGCGGGTGGCCATCGCCCGGGCCCTGGCGGCCAAGCCCGCCATCATCCTGGCCGACGAGCCCACGGGCAACCTGGACTCCCAGACCAGCCTGGACGTCATGGGCCTCCTGAAAATCACGGGGCAGAAGTTCGCCCAGACCATCGTCATGATTACCCACAACGAGGAGCTGGCCCAGATGGCCGGACGGATCATCCGCATCGAGGACGGAAAGATCCGCTCCTCCCGGGAGACGAGGTGAGCGCCATGATTAACGTCGCCAACCGGGGCTGCATCCGCCGCCTGGGCTTCCGGTCCATGCGGGCCGCCAGGACCCGGAACATCGTGGCGGTTCTCGCCATCGCCCTGACTACGGTACTGTTTACATCCCTGTTCACCATCGCCGCCTCCATCAACTACTCCTTCCAGCAGGAGAACTTCCGCCAGGCGGGGGGCGACTGCCACGGCAGCATCAAGGACATCACCTGGGAGCAGGTGGAGGAGCTCCGCACCGACCCCCTCATCAAGGAGGGCTCCGCCCGGCTGTTCCTGGGCATGCCCAGCGAGGTCCCCTTCAACAAGTCCCACGTGGAAGTCAGCTATATGGAACCCGCAGGCGCGCCTCATCAGTTCTGTGAGCCCACGGTAGGCACTCTGCCCCGGGAGGGCACCGACGAGGCCGCCACGGACACCCACGTCCTGGCCCTGCTGGGCGTGAAGCCGGAGATCGGGGCCAAGTTCACCCTGACCTTCAACATTGACGACCAGACGACGAACCCGATTCCCGTCACCCGGACCTTCACCCTCTCGGGCTGGTGGGAGTACGACAGCGCCGTGGTGGCCAGCCACGTCCTCCTGCCCCGGTCCGCCGCCGAGGAGATCGCGGCCCTAAGCAGCGGGGACCCCTATTCCATAACCGGAAAGTGGACCCTGAACGTGATGCTGGACAACGCCATGAGCATCGAAGAAGACATCAATCAGGTCCTGGAAAACCACGGCTACCAGG
The DNA here is from genome assembly GCA_947245315.1 of uncultured Oscillibacter sp. Lineage (GTDB taxonomy): Bacteria > Bacillota > Clostridia > Oscillospirales > Oscillospiraceae > Oscillibacter. The sequence continues at coordinate 4,744 of CAMXNV010000104.1, forward strand.
GGGAGGACCCCCAGGGGGACAACTACCTGCGTACCGGCGTCAACTGGGGCTACTCCGGGGCCCAGCTCTCCAACAGCTTCGATATCACCACCCTGCTTGCCATTGTGGTTTTGCTGTTGCTGATTATTTTCACAGGCTACCTCATTATCTATAATGTCTTCCAGATCTCCGTCACCAACGACATCCGGTTTTACGGCCTGCTGAAAACCATCGGCACCACCGGGCGGCAGCTCAAGCGCATCGTCCGCCAGCAGGCCCTGCTGCTGAGCCTCATCGGCATCCCCTTCGGCCTCCTGCTGGGCTTTGTCATCGGCAATCAGCTCACCCCCGTTATCATGGCCCAGCTGAGCTATAAGAACACCTTTGTATCTTTCAATCCCCTGATCTTCATCGGCGCGGCCCTGTTCTCCCTGCTGACGGTGTTCCTCTCCTGCGCCCGGCCCGGACGCATGGCGGCGAAGGTATCCCCGGTGGAGGCGGTACGCTACACCGAGGGTGGGACCCCCAAAAAGCCCGGCAAACGTGAGAAGACCCAGAAGGCCCAGGGTGGCGCGTCCCTGCCGAAAATGGCCTGGGCCAACCTGGGGCGGAGCCGCGGCAAGACCGTGGTGACGGTCATCTCCCTGACACTGGCCGTGGTGCTGGCAACCATGACCTACACCTTCTCCGTGGGCTTCGACATGAACAAGTACCTGACCCAGAAGGCGGACGTGGACTTCATCCTGGGGGACGCGGCCTACTTCCGGAGCGACTTCCGCTCCGCCGACGAGGAGGTCCCGGAGGCTGTCATTTCCGACGTTGCCGCCCAGGGCGGAATCGAGGAAAACGGCCGGATCTACGGCAACGTCTCCGACATCGAGGAGTTCGTCACCGAGGAGTGGTACCGGGGCGTCTGGAGCAAGTGGAACCCGCCGGAGGTTCTGGACCAGATGATCGCGTTCAAGGAGCGGACGGACGACGGCCTCCTGGCGGACCGGGTGCAGCTCTACGGCATGGAGGACTTCCCTCTCAGCCTGCTGGACGTGCTGGAGGGGGACCTGGCCCCCCTGTCGGACCCCAGCCAGAAGGCCATCGCCGCCGTCTACCTGACGGACGACTACAACTCCACCATCTTCGGCTCCAACTGGGCCAAGCTGGGGGACAAGGTGACCCTGCGCTATGTCACGGAACGGGAATACTTCTATATGGACAACGGGGAAATCATCGAGGACACCGAGAATGTGGACCCCAACCGGAACTGGACCAGCCGGGCCGTGGAATACGAGGATATCGAGTACACCGTCTGCGCCCTGGTGCAGGTGCCCGGCTCCATCAACTACCGCTACTACGGCGCGGACCAGTTCGTCCTGGGGGCGGAGCGCTTCAAACAGGACACCGGGACGGACAGCGTCATGACCTATATCTTCAATACCACCGACGAGGCGGAAGAGGGCATGGAGTCCTTCCTGGCGGAGTACACCGAGAGCGTCCAGCCCCTCTACGACTACGAGAGCCGGGCCACGTATGTGGCCGAGTTCGAGGGCTTCCGGAGCATGTTCATGACCATGGGCGGGGCGCTGAGCTTCATCATCGGGTTGGTGGGCGTGCTGAACTTCGTCAACGCTGTCCTGACGGGCATCCTGACCCGCAAGCGGGAGCTGGCCGTCCTCCAGTCCGTGGGCATGACGGGGAAGCAGCTCAAGACCATGCTGGTGTACGAGGGCCTGTACTACACCCTCCTGGCGCTGCTGGCGTCCCTGGTGATGACGGTGGCCCTGGGTCCCCTGCTGGGGAATGTCCTGGGGGACATCTTCTGGTTCTTCTCCTACCGGCTCACCGTGACGCCCATCTTGGTGATCCTGCCCATCTTCCTGGCCCTGGGGGCCCTGGTGCCCCTGTGGACCTACCGTTCCGTGGCCAGGCACACCATCGTGGAGCGCCTGCGGGAGGCGGAGGCGTAAACGCCTCCCTCCCGGCGGCTGAAACACAACATCTAAAAAACGAGGGCCCTGCCAAACGGCGGGGCCCTCATCGAATTGACAAGACTGCTGTCAATACACCTATCTTCTTTTCGTGATTTTTTCCAAAAAAAGAGATTGCATTTTCCCGGTAGTTTGCTTATAATCAAGGGAACGACGAGAGTCTCCTGAAAATCCGGCATTCCGCCGGATTTCAGAACCTGTATTCATAACCGGGGGATGCCGGCTGAGCGAGGGATTTTGCCTCCAATTGAGGCAAATTTTCTTCGCGGGCTGTCGCCCGGGGAGAAAATTTAACGAAGAGTGGGGGCAAAAGACCCGCTCAGACGGCGTCACACGGTTGTGAATACAGGTTCTCAAACAGACTCGGGGAAGAAGGTGCTTTTCCCATGCACACCGAACAAAAGCTGAACATGACCATGCTCTGCGACTTCTACGAGCTCACCATGGGCAACGGCTATTTCCAGGCGGGCTTCCAGGACCGGATCACCTATTTCGACGTGTTCTTCCGGGACGTGCCGGACCGGGGGGGCTTCGCCATCTGCGCCGGGCTGGACCAGCTCATTGACTATATCCTGGACCTCCACTTCGACGAGGAGGACATCGCCTATCTCCGGGGCCGGAACCTGTTCTGCGAGGAGTTCCTGGACTTCCTGCGGCACTTCCGCTTCACCGGGGACATCTGGGCCATCCCCGAGGGGACGCCCATCTTCCCCCAGGAGCCGGTGGCGACGGTCCGGGCCCCCGCCATCCAGGCCCAGCTCATTGAGACCTTCACCCTGCTGGCCATCAACCACCAGAGCCTCATCGCCACCAAGGCCAACCGCATCGTCCGGGCGGCCCAGGGGCGGACGGTGCTGGAGTTCGGCTCCCGCCGGGCCCAGGGCACCGACGGGGCCATCACCGGCGCCCGGGCGGCCTACATCGGCGGCTGCGCCGGGACGGCCTGCACCATCTCCGACCAGCTCTACGGCGTCCCCGCCGGGGGCACCATGGCCCACGCCTGGGTCCAGATGTTCGACA
>CAMXNV010000105.1 GCA_947245315.1 uncultured Oscillibacter sp.
CTGGGGCGGCAGCTGAAGGCCATGTTAGCCAACAAGCCCTTCCTGATCGCCTTCGCCGGGCAGCTTCTGTGGGGCTTCTTCATCCACGGCCGGGGCTCCATGTACGCCTACTACTTCAAGTACGTCCAGGGGAACGAGAGCCTGATGTCCGTCTACAACCTGGTGGGCCTGGTGCCCCTGGTGGCCGGGTGCTATCTCTTCAAGGCCTGGTATCAGAAGGACGGCAACAAGGGCCGGGTCACCGCCTACGGCTGCATCGGGGCCGGCGCGGCCATGATCCTCATGCGCTTCACCTCCCCGGTGGCCTCCCCGGTTCCCTTCTACATTCTCTGCGCCGTCTCCAAGTTCTTCGAGGGCGTGCTGGCCTCCGGCATCTACAGCGTCATCCCCGACACGGTGGAGTACGGCGAGCTGAAAACCGGCGTCCGGAACGACGGCTTCCTCTCCGCCTTCATCTCCCTGGGCAACAAGTTCGGCATCGCCATCGGCAGCTCCGGCGTGGCCGCCATCCTGGCCGCCCTGGGCTTTCAGGCCAACGTGGTCCAGTCCCCCGCGGTTTTGCAGACCATCAACAACTTCTTCACCATGTTCCCGGGACTGCTGTCCGTGGGCTGCGGCGTCATCTTCCTCTTCTACAAGATTGACCGCGACACCTTCCACTCCATTTTGCAGCAGCTGGAGGCCCGGAAAGAGGGCTGACCCGGCGCATCAAGCGAAAAGCGGCAGACCAAAGGTCTGCCGCTTTCGCGTCTTCTTTTTAAGATCCCGCTCTCCTCTGGAGCACCTCGTGGAGCACCTGATACAGCCGGTCCACCTCCACAGGCTTGGACAGGTGGCCGTTCATGCCGCACTCCACGGATTTTTTCAGGTCGTCGTCAAAGGCGTTGGCCGACATGGCAATGATGGGGATGGACCGGCAGTCCTCCCGCTCCATGGCCCGGATGGCCCGGGTGGCCTCCAGCCCGTCCATTACCGGCATCATGATGTCCATCAGGATCACGTCGTAGGTCCCCGGCGGCGTCTCCCGGATCCGCTCCACGGCCTGGGCGCCGTCGTGGACGCACTCCACCTCGAACTTTCGCTCCTCCAGCAGGCACAGGGCGATCTCGGCGTTGAGCTCGTTGTCCTCCACCACCAGAATCCGGTAGCCCTCGAAAGACAGTTCCTCCGCCCGGGCCTCCGTCTCCACGGTCTTCCCCAGGGCCAGGGGGATGGTGAAGCTGAACGCGCTCCCCTCCCCGGGGGCGCTCTCCAGCTGGATGTCGCTCCCCATCATCTGCACCAGGCGGCTGCTGATGGAGAGGCCCAGGCCAGTGCCCTGCTGCTTGGCCGGGCTGGCGCCGGAGGCCTGCTCGAAGGAGCGGAAGACCCGCTCCTGCTCCTCCTTGGGGATGCCCACGCCGGTGTCCCGCACGGAGAAGAACACCAGGGGCGCCTCCCCTCCGGCGGACTCCTCCACCGTCAGGGTGATCCGGCCCCCCTCGGGGGTAAACTTCACCGCGTTGCCCAGCAGGTTGATGAGCACCTGGCTGATCCGCATCCGGTCCGCCAGGAACCAGCGGTGGGTCAGGGACAGCTCCTGTACGAACTGAATGCCCTTGGCCTCCGCCTGGGGGGCGATCAGCTCCCGGATGGTGTCCAGCATCTCCTCCATGTCGAAGTTTCCGGCCTCCAGCTTCATCTTGCCGCTCTCGATCTTGGACATGTCCAGGATGTCGTTGATGAGCCCCAGGAGGTACTGAGAGGAGGACTGAATCTTTTGCAGGCAGTCCAGGATCCGCTCCGGGCTCTGCTCCCTCTGGAGGGCGATGGCCGTCATGCCGATGATGCCGTTCATGGGGGTCCGGATCTCGTGGCTCATCCGGGAGAGGAACTCCGACTTCGCCTTGCTGGCGATGTCGTGCTGCTGCTGGTTCAGCTGGCCCTGGATCACCCGGCCCAGCTCCGCCAGGTCCTGATAGGCCTCCGGGTCCTCCAGCCGCTCCGGCGGCAGACCCAGGATGCACACGTTCCCCATGTAGCTGCCGCTGTCGTACATGGGCAGCACCACCCCCTGCTGTCCCGGGGAGACGTTCAAAAAGCGCTGCACCGCCTCCAGGCGGCTGTCCTCCGGGGTGAAGCGGCGCGCCTCCTCCTGGCCCAGCCAGCTGAAAAAGGCCCGTTTCTCCTCCTCCCGGTACTTCTGCACGCTCTTTCCAAGGGTCTCCCCCCGGGGGTGCCACTGGTAGTTCAGGTAGTTGGACTTAAAGTCCGCCCGGAGCAGGGACACCAGCACGCCCTCCGCCCCGTAGTACCGGCCGATCTTCCGCACCATCAGCGTCATTTGGGCGGGGAAGTCGCCCCCCCGGCCGAAGAGGTCCAGGGCCATGGACACCAGGCTCTCCTCGCCTCCGTAGCCTATGGTGTTGAGGTCGTGGGCCTGGAGGGGCGGCAGGAGCTCCTGGTCCCCCAGCTCCTCGTAAAACCGGGGGCCGGAGGGCGCGCGGGCCAGTTTCGCCCGGCGGATCAGGGTCTCCGAGTCCTCCTCCCCCGTCCCCTGGGCCAGGCCCGCCCACAGCCGGAGGGGCACCGTCTCCTCCGGCAGGCCCGAGGCCTCCAGCAGCTCCTTTATAAAGTCCCCGGCCTCCTGCCGGGTCCGGCCCTCCAGCCAGAGGACCACCTCGTCCCAGTTCAGCCGCAGGGCCACCACGGCCCTTCCGTCCTCCGAGAGCGCCCGGCACCGCCGGCCCACCAGGGCCCCCAGCTCCTCCATCACCAGGTCGCCGAAGACGATGCCGTTCTGCTCGTTGACCTGCTTCAGCCCGTCCAGGAACAGGCTGGCCATGACGCCCTCCGGCCGGGCGGACCGGCGCTCCATCAGCTCCTTCCGCCCGGCGCTGTAGACGTAGAGGCCGGTGACGGCGTCCACGGTGTTCCTCCGGAGCTGCTCGGCCTCCCGGGCCTTCTGCTCTCCGATGTCCCGGATGCTCCCGATCAGCTTCCAGCGCCGCCCGTCGGTGTCGTAGACCGCCTTGCCCGTCAGGGCCACCCAGATAAACTCCGTGTTTTTCTGCCATTTCAGGCGGAACTCCGCGTACAGGTCGTCCCCGCCGCTTTGCAGGGCCCGCACCGCCTGGGCCCGGTCCTCCTCGTGGATGTAGGCCGGGTTGATGAAGCAGCCGCCGAAGGCGCCGCAGGGCCACTGCCCGCTCATGGTGGGGTGGTTCACCAGGTCCAGCATCTGGCTCCGGAGGTCATAGGAGTAAAAGATGTCCTTGGAGGACTCCAGGGCCACCCGGTAGCGCTCCTTCTCCTCCAGCAGGATGTTCTCCGCCTCCCGCTGCCGCTCCGTCAGGCCCACCACCACGTCATAGAGCCCGTCGATCTCCAGAATGTTGGAGGGCTTGAAGTCCTGGAGCCCCGCGGCCCCCCGGCTGATGCACTGCATCAGCCGCTGCACGGGCCGGGTCAGGTGACGCACCGCCAGGTAGATGCCCAAAACCCCGAAGCCCAGGCCGATCAGCACGGCGGCCACCATCCAGACGTACAGGCGGCGGCTCAGGCCGAAGAGGTTCTCCTCCGTGTCCAGGCCCAGGAGGGCCCACTCCGTGTTCTCATAGGGCACGTGGGGCCCATAGAGCCGCAGGGGGCGGGCGACGGCGTAGATTCCCTGGCCGTTCAGCCCGGCGTCCCGCACCCGGGCCAGGTTTTCATAGCCCGTCTCCTCCAGGACCAGCCCCTCCTCTTTGGAACGCACCAAATCGTAGAGCAGTCCCTTGCCCACCAGGGACACGTAGCGCCCCCCGGCGTCCTTCACCGCCAGCAGATAGCCCGACTGCTGGGAGTCGTTCAGCTCCGCCACGGGGAAGTAGTCGTAGAGGCTCCGGCAGGAGATCTCCACCCCCAGAACGCCGTAGGTCCGCCCCTCCCAGCGCAGGGGCAGGGAGTAGGTAATCATCTCATGGGTGTCCGCCCGGTCATTTTCCAGGCTGAAGGGCGGGGCCCAATAGCCCAGGTCCGCCGTGTCCGCCTTGGGGAACTCCGTCCCCGCCCGCCAGGGCTCATAGAAATAGTCCCCGCCGTTCCCCCGGCCCTCCATGTGAAAGCGGGTGGTCCAGTTGGTGTCCAGGGGGATGCTCCAGGCCCGGGAGAGCTCCTTGCTCCCCCGCTCCAGGAGCAGGTCCGTGTAGTCCGCCGGGTTGGTGTCCGGGTCCGAGTCCCGGATGAAGAATCCGTCGTACTCCCCCGCCTCCCCGGGGCGCGGCCCGGTGAGAATCAGGAAGACCCCGGTGGTGGAGCTGTTTTGCAGCACCTCCAGGCACTCCGGGAACATCCGCTCCAGCAGCTCGTTTTTCTGCGCGCCGGAGCGGAGGAGGGTGCTCAGGTTCCCTCCTCAGCTCTCTAAGTATTCATCCATAACCCCGTTCAGCACGGCCTCCCGCTCGGCCACGGAGGCCCAGCGCTGGTTCATGTCATTCTGCAAAATCACGCCCCGGTTCTCCACCAGGCGGCTCATCATGCCGCTGGCGTAGCTTTCCAGGGTCTGCGCCGTCCGGCGGACCACCAGGGTGCCGATGGTGATGGCCCCTTGCAGCAGCATGATGGCGATGAGGGGCGCCAGGAAAATGCGGAAAATCGTGGCCTTTTTCCGCCGGCCCTGCTCTCTCATATCAGCTCTGCCCGCCGGCGGCCTTTTCCAGCGCGGCGCAGAAGGAGCCGTACCAGTCCTCAAAGGCCGCCTCGGACACGAAGTCCGCCGACGCCTCCTCCAGGCTCTGCCCCTGGCCCATGGCCTCCAGCACCGCGGCCCGGTCCGCCGACGCCCGGTCCGCCAGGTGGTACTCCAGCACCTTCCGGGCGGCGGAGCCGTTTTCAAAGCTCTTGTTAGTATAGAGGTTCAGCCCCTCCATGCCGCCGAAGATGGTGGTCAGGCAGTCATGGGTCTTGGGGGCCACCGACAGGCCCTGGTCCGCGATGACCTGCTCCAGCTTCTCGGTGCTGTTGGCCTCCTTCCGCACCGGGAGGTAGCCGGACACGCAGCCGAAGCGCAGGTTGTTCTCCGCCTGGGTGAACCACTTCAAAAATTCCACGGCGGCGTACTCCCGCCGCTGGTCCGACTTGCTCACCACCATGCCGGCGCCCTGCTGCACGGCGCAGTTCCGCCCGCCCTCAAAGACCGGGGCCGGCAGCACCAGGTGCTCGATGGCGTGGCTGCCGTCCTCCTCCTCCACCTGGTCGGGGAAGTACATGGCGGAGGCCGTGGAGCCCGTGTAGGCCAGGATGTCCCCCGTCTTCACGTCGTCGGAGCGGAAGGAGCCGTAGGCCCCGAAATAGCCCTTGACCATGGGGACATAGTAGTTCTCCCAGAGGCGGCGGAGCTCCTCCTTGGGGGTGTTCAGGGCCGCCTGCCCGTTCTCCACCTGGAAAATCTCCACCCCCAGCTGCCGCATGCCGATGATGAAATAGTTGGCCAGGGCGTCCCGGCCGTAAAAGGCCCGGCCGTCCCCCAGCGTCTCGGGGGTCAGGCCGTCCGTCCACTCGTAGTAGGCCTTAGCCGTGGCGGTGATGCCCTCCACGGTCCTCAGGTCCTCCAGGGAGGCGCCGGTGGCCGCCGCGAAGGGCTCCCAGTCCGTCCGGTTGACCATGGTCACCTCCGTGGACTTGGCCGTGGGGAAGATGCGGAGGGACCCGTCGGCGGCGATGCGGCCCTCCTCAATGTAGGACGCCACATACTGGTCCAGCTCCTCCTGGCTGAGGTAGTCGGACAGGTTCGCCAGGGCCCCCGCCGTCTCGATCTCATAGGCGGTGTCGGCGTAGGAGGAGAAGATATCCGGCATGGCGTCCGCCCCCACCTCGCCGTTGACGGCGTCCCGCACCGCCGTCTCCAGATTGGCCACGGAGCCCTGGGTGTAGCTCTGGACGAAGATGCCCCGCTCCCGGCCCACGGTGTCGTTGAACTCTTCCACCAGGGCGTCAAAGGCGGCCTCCTGGGAGCCGTTGTAATAGTGCCACACCGTCAGGGACACCGGGTCCTTGGGGTCCAGGGGGCTCTTGCTCCCGCACCCCGCCAGCGCCAGCGCCGCTCCGGCGGCCAGGCACAGCAGGCACACTCTCTTCCACAGGCTTCCCACGTGTTTCATAGGACAACCGCCCCTTCCTATCTCAAAAATTTCTTTGTAAGAACCTGCGCGCATAACCGGGGAACGCGGGACGGGCAAGGCCCTCCCGCCGGGCAGGGGACCTTCCGCAGTCTTGCCGGGCCGCCATAGGACCGGGGAACGCGACGCCACACGGCGTGGAAAAACCGCCCGGACCGCCCTCAGCAGCTGCGGATACAGGCTCCGGCCTCTCCGTCCCGCTGCCGGAGGGGCCCCGCAAACAAGGCTCCCCACGGTTCCGCTTATCTTATCATATCTATTCTAAACTTTCAAGGCAATAAATTCTGTGGCAAATGTCCCACTTTCCCATTTTCTCCCACCGGGCGGCGGAAAAAGCGCCCGCTTCCCAGGACAAAGGGCCTCCGGACTCCAAAATCCCGGCCCCCACGTTTCTTTGCGATATTCTTTTTAAAAAATAGCCCTTGTATTTCTCCGCCCCAGGCGGTACAATGGGACGGACAAGACCCGCCCCTCCCGGGCGGAAGACGGAGGTATGACTGATGGGAACGATTGTTGTAAACGCCATAGGGGAACAGTGCCCCATTCCGGTGGTGAAGGCCACCCGGGCCCTGCGGGCCATGACGGAGCCGGGGACCCTGGAGGTCCATGTAGACAATGAGATCGCCGTCCAGAACCTGACCCGGATGGCCGCCGGGCACAAGCTGACGGCTACATCTGAGAAACGGGGTGAGAAGGAGTTCGTGGTCACCATGGAGGTGACGGACCCCGCCGGGGAGGCCCCCCTGGAGGAGCCCCCCCTGTCCTGCGCCCCGGACGCCAGGGGGAACCTGGTGGTGGCGGTGGACAGCGCCGTGATGGGCCACGGCAGCGACGAGCTGGGGAAGGTGCTGATGAAGGGTTTTCTCTTTGCCGTGAGCCAGCTCCCGGAGCTGCCCCGCACCATGCTCTTCTACAACGGCGGGGCCCACCTCACCTGCACGGGCTCCGAGTCCCTGGAGGACCTGAAGAGCCTGGAGGCCCAGGGGGTGGAGATTCTCACCTGCGGCACCTGCCTGAACCACTACGGCCTGACGGACCAGCTGGCCGTGGGGGGCGTGACCAACATGTACAGCATCGTGGAGAAGCTGGCGGGGGCGGGCAAGGTGGTCAAGCCGTGATCTACCTGGACAACGCCGCCACCACCCGGGCCAAGCCCCCCGCCGTGGCCGCCGCCGTGCTGGAGGCCCTGTCCTCCTACGGCAACTGCGGCCGGGGGGGCCACGAGGGGGCCCTGTCGGCGGCCCGGACCGTCTACGGCGTCCGGGAGAAGCTCGCCGCCCTGCTGGGTTGCCCCCGGGCGGATCACGTGTGCTTTACCCCCAACTCCACCCTGGCCCTGAACATCGCCATCGGCGGCCTGCTGAACCCCGGGGACCACGTGATCTCCACGGACCTGGAGCACAACTCCGTCCTCCGGCCCCTGTACCGGCTCCGGGAGCAGGGGGTGCTGGCGGACTTCGTCCCGGCGGACTGGCGGGGACGGCTGGACTACGGCGCCTTTTCCAGGCTCCTCCGGCCGGAGACCCGGGCCGTGATCTGCACCCACGCCTCCAACCTCACCGGGGACCTGG
>CAMXNV010000106.1 GCA_947245315.1 uncultured Oscillibacter sp.
GTCCGCTCGCCCTTGCCCTTCACTTCCCTTCGTGCCGGACAGCTTTGTTAGATTATCACTTCCCCTTTGCTTTGTCAATCCCTTTTTTGACTTTTTTCTCCCTTTTTGTAAAATAACGGTGAAACGCCTCGAACCCGGCGTGCCCTCTGTGCAGTTCCCACAACACCGGCCCCCGGAGCAAACTCAACGGGCCGGTCTCCCGCAGGAAACCGGCCCGAAGGACACTTATTCAATAGGCCCCGTCACCGCCACCAGGAAGGGACCCTCCGCCTCCTCCGGCAGCTCCTCCGGGCGGCTCAGGGCCTCCAGCAGCGTCCGGTACTCCTCCGCGGTCAGCTCATAGCGCCACTCCATACCGTTTTCCCAAACCACGGCAAAGCCGTCCAGCAGGTCCCCGGCCTCTTCCTCGGTCAGGCACAGCGCGGGCTGTTTCTCCTGCTTTTCCATGGCGGAGGAGTTGACGTAGACCTGCGCGTTGTCTTTGGCCGCCTCCGGGGCCGCCGGAGCCTCCGAGGGTGTCGGAGCCGCCGGGGACGCGGCGGGCAGGCTGGCCTCCGCCGCCCGGTTCCGGAGGGCGTCCATGGACGTCATGACCGTCTCCCCTTCCTCGGTGGAACCGGCTGTCTCTCCGCTCTCCGGGACGCTTTCCGCCCCCTCGTCCGCCGCCGCGCAGTCCTCCGCGCCGCCCTCTATGGCATAGAGGACCGGGGCGTCGCCGCCCCCGGCGGGTGCGGCCCTCTGATAGCTCACCCCGTCCCCGGGGCCGCCCCAGGTCAGCAGGACCAGGCCGCAGCAGGCGGCCAGCGCCGCCAGGGAACCAACCCAGCGCCGGGCGGAGCGCCGCCGCAGCTCCAGGACCTTCTTCTCCCTGCCGGAGGCCTCCCGGATGCGCTCCATCACGCGCTCGGCGAAGCCCTCCGGCACCTCCGTGTCCTCCACCTCCGGGAACCCGGCCCGGATGGCCAGGCCGTCGTCCACGTAGGCCTGGCAGCCGGGGCAGGTCTCCAGGTGGCTCTGCACCCGCTCCAGCTCCTCCGGCGGCAGTTCCCCGTCCAGATACAAATCCAGCAGGGCCGCGTATTGCTCACAGTATTTCATTGACGGCCCTCCCTTCCTGTCTCTTTAGACGGCGGCGGCGGAGAAAAGTTCCCGCCGGCCAGCAAAAAACTTCGCAATCGCTTTCGTCCCCGGCTGATCCGGGACTTCACCGTCCCCAGGTCCAGCCCCAGGGCCGCGCCGATCTCCTCGTAGCGGAGCTGGTGCAGCTCCCGGAGCACCAGCACCTCCCGGTACTCCGGCGGCAGGGCCCGGAGGCCCGCCTCGATCTGCTCCCCCAGCTCCCGGCGCTCCGCCTCCTCCTGGGGGGAGGGCATGGGAGATGGGACGTCCAGGTTCAGCTCCTCGTCGTCCAGGGAGACGGCGGCCTGCCGCCGCCCCTCCCGCCGGAGGAGGTCCACACAGGCGTTGGAGGCCAGCCGGTAGAGCCAGGTGGAAAAGCTGCTCTCCTCCCGGAAGCCCTCCAGCCCCTGCCAGGCGGCCAGGAAGGCCTCCTGGGCGGCCTCGGCGGCGTCCTCCGGGTTCCGGCACATCCGCCGGGTCAGGGCCAGCACCCGTTTCTCATAGAGGCGGACCAGCTCCTCAAAGGCCCCCTGGTCCCCCCGCCGGGCGGCGGCGACCCAAGCCCGCTCCTGCTCCCCGGTCATAGGCGCTCCTCCCCCCGGTCCCGGAGGTCCCGCTTGATGCCCCGGGTCACCTCATACACATCCTCCAGCGTATTCATCCGCACAATCTGCTCCTTATAATAATTGGCGTAGGGCACGCCCTTCAAGTACCAGCAGTAGTGCCGCCGGGCCTCCAGAATGGCGGTCCGCTCCCCCTTGTACTCCGCCGCCAGCTCAAACTGCCGCACGGCCAGATCGCAGCGCTCCGCCAGGGGCGGCAGGGGCGGGACGGGCTCCCCCTCCAGCAGGGCCTTGGCCTGTTGGAAAATCCAGGGGTTGCCGAAGCAGCCCCGACCGATCATGGCCATGTCCGCCTTGGTGTGCTGGAGAATCCGGAGAACGTCCCCGGGCTTCCAGATGTCCCCGTTGGCAATGACGGGGATGGACACCGCTTCCTTCACGGCCCGGATGCAATTCCAGTCCGCCTGGCCGCCGTAGACCTGGGCCCGGGTCCTGCCGTGGACGGCCACGGCGGAGGCCCCCGCCTGTTCCAGCACCCGGGCGAACTCCACGCAGTTGCAGCTCCCCAGGTCCCAGCCCCGCCGGAACTTGGCGGTAACGGGGACGGAGGGCAGGGCCCTCGCCACCGCCTCCACAATGCGCCCCGCCTTTTCCGGGTCCTTCATCAGGGCGGCCCCGTCGCCGTTGTTCACGATTTTTCCCATGGGGCAGCCCATGTTGATGTCCAGGATGTCCGCCCCGGTGTGTTCGATGGCGATCTGGGCGGCCTCGGCCATGCAAACCGGGTCGCTGCCGAAAATCTGGACGGCGGCGGGGTGCTCCCCGGGGAACTGGCGCAGCAGGGAGAAGGTCTTTTTATCCTTATAGCACAGGGCCTTGGAGGAGATGAGCTCCGTGCAGGTGTAGCCCGCCCCCAGCTCGGCGCAGAGCTGCCGGAAGGCGGCGTCGGTGACCCCGGCCATAGGGGCCAGGGCCAGCTTGGAGGAAATCTCCACGGTTCCAATGGTCATAGGGGGAACTCCTTTCTCCCATTCTTCAAAGGGCATCATACCACAGCTCCGGCAAAAAGTCCATGACGGCTTGGAGGAGGGGAGTGTTTGATCGCACATTTTATAATGTTTAATTTTACCTTGGCATGGTGTAGGGGCGATTATTAATCGCCCCTCCTCCGGGGACAACCGGGGTTCCGGGGGATGGCCGGTCTGGGGACCGGCCCCACACTTCTTCTACCGATAGAACACCCTGTGGGGCCTGGTCCCCAGACCAGGCCATTTCCCCGGAAACTTGGCGCTCCCGAAAAACGGGAGGGGACAGAGCCCCTCCCCTACACGGTGTTCTATCGGTAGTCCTCCCCGTAGGGGCCGCCGCCCTCGGCGGCCCGTTCCTCCGGAACCTCCCCATTCCCGAAAAACGGTCACCCCCCTTCCCTCCCTTTCCCAGGAAAATCCCCTCCCCGGCAATTGAATTCTGTCGAAGCTCCTGTTATAATGAGGGAAATCCGCAGCCTATAGGAAAGGAGCCTCCGTCATGACCTTCCGCAAGCCCTGGATTTCCCCCCTGTTCCCCTTCTCCTGGCGGGACCTGGCCCTCACCGCGGCCATCTTCTCCTGTGCCGTGGCCCTCTGCTTCTTCCTCCAGAACGCGGGCGTCATCGAGGGCTTCGCCCCGCCGGTCTTCGTGCTGGCGGTGCTGCTGGTCTCCCGGCTCACCACGGGCTACCTCTTCGGCCTCATCGCCACGGTGCTGGGCATGGTCTGCGTCAACTTCGTGTTCACCTACCCCTACTGGGCCTTCAACCTCAGCCTCTCCGGCTATCCCCTCACCTTTTTCACGCTGCTGATGGTCTCCCTCATCACCAGCACCCTCACCGCCCAGGCCAAGCGCCAGGCCCGCCTCCTGGCGGAGAGCGAGCGGGAGAAAATGCGGGCCAACCTGCTCCGCTCCGTCTCCCACGACATCCGGACCCCCCTGACCTCCATCGTGGGGTCCACCTCCGCCGTGCTGGAGAACCCGGGCCTCTCCAGGCAGGAGCAGCGGGAGCTGCTGGAAAACGCCCGGGAGGAGGCCCAGTGGCTGATCCGGGTGGTGGAAAACCTCCTCTCCATCACCCGCATGGGGGACGCCCAGGCCCGCATCGCCAAGGAGCCAGAGCCCGCCGAGGAGGTGCTGGGGGCCGCGGCCCAGAAGTTCCGCCGCCGCTTTCCCCGGGTGAAGGTCACCGTCTCCGCGCCGGAGGAGCTGCTGATGGTCCCCATGGACCCCATCCTCATGGAACAGGTCCTGGCCAACCTGCTGGAGAACGCCGCCGTCCACGGCCGGGCCGCCAACGTGGCCCTGGTGCTGGAGGCCGGGGAGGGCTTCGCCCGGATCACCGTCCGGGACGACGGCGGCGGCATCCCCAAGGGGGAGTTGGACAGCCTTTTCGACGGCCGCCTCAAACCCCACCGGGCCCCCGACGGAGACGGGAAGCGCAACATGGGCCTGGGCCTCTCCGTCTGCCGGGCCATCGTCCTGGCCCACGGGGGGAGCATCACCGCCCGGAACCTGCCCCGGGGGGCGGAGTTCTCCTTCCGCCTGCCCACCACTGTCAAGGAGGTACCCCTATGACCATCCGGGAAAAAATCCTCGTCATCGAGGACGAGAAGAGCATCGCCCAATTCATCGCCGCCGTGCTGGACGGCCAGGGCTACGAGACCATCCAGGCCCGCTCCGGACAGGAGGGCCTGTCCATGATCTCCTCCCACTGCCCCGACCTGGTGATCCTGGACCTGGGGCTCCCCGACATGGACGGGATGGACATCCTCCGGCAGCTCCGGAGCTGGTCCAGCCTGCCGGTGGTGGTGGTCTCCGCCCGGTCCCACGAGCGGGACAAGGTGACGGCCCTGGACCAGGGGGCCGACGACTACCTCACCAAGCCCTTCGGCACCGGGGAGCTGCTGGCCCGGGTCCGCACGGCCATCCGGCACACCCGCACCGCCAGCGGCAACAATGAAATCGCCCAAAAGGGCACCTACTCCGTCCGGGACCTGGTCATCGACTACAACAAGCACCAGGTCCTGGTCCGGGGGGAGAACGCCAGGCTCACCCTGGGGGAGTTCCGCATCGTGGCCCTGCTTGGCAAGCACGCCGGGAAGGTGCTGACCTACGACTACATCATCAAGGAGCTCTGGGGCCCCCGGGCCGGCGGGGGGAACCAGATTCTCCGGGTCAACATGGCCAACATCCGCCGGAAGATCGAGCGCAACCCCGCCGAGCCGGAATACCTCTTCACCGAGGTGGGCGTGGGCTACCGGCTGGCCGAGGAGTGAGAAGTCCGTCAAGCCCCCCGGGCGTAGAATTTTCCCCCGAATTTTTTACAGCCTTTTCCAAATCCCCCCAAACCCTTGCCGCTGCTGGCGTTGGCGGGCCGGGGCGCCGCCGGGCCGGAAAATTTTTTTGTGTTTGTAGCAAAAAACACTTGCGCCCCTATATCTTGTGTGTTATGCTTGGCCTACTGCCAACGGATTGTGGTAATCACAGGCGGGATTACTACAGTGTGTATAATGACTGCTAGGGGGATACAAATGAAAGTTATCAAGCGGAACGGTACGGAGGTCTCCTTCGACATCACCAAAATTCTCTCGGCCATCACCCGGGCCAACGAGAGCATCGACGCGGAAAAACGCATGACCTCCACCCAGGTCCGGCGCATCGCCGAATCCGTGGAGCTGGCGTGCCAGGAGCTGGGCCGTTCCCCCTCCGTGGAGGAGATTCAGGACCTGGTGGAGTACCAGATCATGGCCCACGGGGCCTTCGAGGTGGCGAAGAATTATGTCACCTACCGTTACACCCGTTCCCTGGTCCGCCGGAGCAACACCACGGACGACCGGATCCTCAGCCTGATCGAGTGCTGCAACGAGGAGGCCAAGCAGGAGAACTCCAACAAGAACCCGGTGGTGAACTCCACCCAGCGGGACTACATGGCCGGCGAGGTCTCCCGGGACCTGAGCGAGCGGCTGCTGCTGCCCAAGGAGATCGTGGAGGCCCACCAGGAGGGCATCATCCACTTCCACGACTCCGATTACTTCGCCCAGCATATGCACAACTGCGATCTGGTCAACCTCGACGATATGCTTCAAAACGGTACCGTCATCTCGGGTACCATGATCGAAAAGCCCCACAGCTTTTCCACCGCCTGCAACATCGCCACTCAGATCGTGGCCCAGGTGGCCTCCAACCAATACGGCGGCCAGTCCATCTCCCTGGCCCACCTGGCCCCCTTCGTGGACGTGAGCCGGAAGAAGCTCCGGGGCATCGTGGAAAAGGAGCTCCGGGACGTGGGCGTCACCCTGGATGAGGAGCGCCTCTCCGCCCTGGTGGAGTCCCGCCTCCGGGAGGAGGTCCGGGGCGGCGTCCAGACCATCCAGTACCAGGTGCTGACCCTCCTGACCACCAACGGGCAGGCCCCCTTCGTCACCGTCTTCATGTACCTGGGCGAGGCCAAGAACGACCGGGAGCGCAAGGACCTGGCCCTCATCATCGAGGAGACCCTGGAACAGCGCTACGAGGGCGTGAAGAACGAGGACGGGGTGTGGATCACCCCCGCCTTCCCCAAGCTGATCTACGTGCTGGAGGAGGACAACATCCACGAGGACTCCCCCTATTGGTATCTCACGAAGCTGGCGGCCAAGTGCACCGCCAAGCGGATGGTCCCCGATTATATCTCCGAGAAGAAGATGCTGGAGCTGAAGGTGGACAAGAACGGCGAGGGCCATTGCTACACCTGCATGGGCTGCCGCAGCTTCCTGACGCCCTACGTGGACCCGGACACCGGGAAGCCCAAGTACTACGGCCGGTTCAACCAGGGCGTGGTGACCATCAACCTCCCCGACGTGGCCCTGAGCTCCGGCGGGAACATCGAGAAGTTCTGGGACATCTTCGACGAGCGGCTGGAGCTGTGCCACCGGGCCCTCATGTGCCGCCACGAGCGCCTGAAGGGCACTCCCTCCGACGTGGCCCCCATCCTGTGGCAGTACGGCGCCTGTGCCCGCCTCAAGAAGGGGGAGCCCATCGACAAGCTCCTCTACGGCGGCTACTCCACCATCTCCCTGGGCTACGCCGGCCTCTACGAGTGCGTGAAGTACATGACGGGCAAGAGCCACACGGACCCCGCCGCCACCCCCTTCGCCCTCCAGATCATGGAGGCCATGAACGCGGCCTGCCGGAAGTGGAAGGCGGAGCACAACATCGATTTCAGCCTCTACGGCACCCCCCTGGAGTCCACCACCTATAAATTCGCCAAGTGCCTCCAGCGCCGCTTCGGCATCGTGGAGGGAATCAACGACAAGGGATATATCACAAACTCCTACCATGTCCATGTGACGGAACAGATCAACGCCTTTGACAAGCTGAAATTCGAGGCCCAGTTCCAGCACCTCTCCCCCGGCGGGGCCATCAGCTACGTGGAGGTCCCGGACATGCAGAACAACCTGGAGGCGGTGCTCCAGGTGATGAAATTCATCTATGACAATATTATCTACGCCGAGCTGAACACCAAGAGCGACTACTGCCAGGTCTGCGGCTGGGACGGGGAGATTCAGATCACGGAGGAGAACGGCAAGCTGGTCTGGAAGTGCCCCAAGTGCGGCAACACGGACCAGGACAAGATGAACGTGGCCCGGCGGACCTGCGGCTATATCGGAACCCAGTTCTGGAACCAGGGACGGACCCAGGAGATCCGGGACCGGGTGCTCCACCTCTGAGACAGGTAGGAGTTAGGAGTGAGGCGTTAGGAGTTGTTTCCGTCTCTTCAAAAACTCCTAACTCCTAAGTCTCGGCTCCTAATGGAATCTTAACTGGTGAAAAATCGAGAATTCTTTCGTTTCCCCAATAACTCCTCACTCCTCACTCCTCACTCCTCACTCCTCACTCCTCACTCCTCACTCCTCACTCCTCACTCCT
>CAMXNV010000107.1 GCA_947245315.1 uncultured Oscillibacter sp.
TCCAATGGGTGGGCCGCTTCGCCCGGGAGCACGGCCTCCTCTTTATTCTGGACGCCTCCCAGACAGCGGGGGTCCTGCCCGTGAACATGGCCGCCCAGGGGATGGACGTGGTATGCTTCACCGGCCACAAGAGCCTCATGGGCCCTCAGGGCACCGGGGGGCTCTGCGTCCGGGAGGGGCTGGATATCCGCCCCTTCGCCGTGGGGGGCACCGGGGTCCGGAGCTACTCCGAGGCCCAGCCCCCGGAGTACCCCACCCGGCTGGAGGCCGGGACCCTCAACAGCCACGGCCTGGCGGGCCTGGGCGCCGCCCTGGACTTCCTGGCCGAGACGGGCCCGGAGGCCGTCCACGCCCACGAGGACGCCCTGGCCCGCCGGTTTTACCGGGCGGTCCGGGACCTGCCGGGGGTGACGGTCTACGGGGACTGGGAGGCCCCCCTCCGGGCCCCCATCGCGGCCCTGAACATCGGGGACTGGGACTCCGCCCAGGTCTCCGACGAGCTGGCGGAGCGCTTTGACATCGCCACCCGCCCCGGGGCCCACTGCGCCCCCCGGCTCCACCGGGCCCTGGGCACCGAGGAACAGGGGGCCGTCCGCTTCTCCTGGTCTTACTTTAACACCCAAGAGGAGACCGACGCGGCGGCGGAGGCGGTGGCCGTCCTGGCCCGGGAGGCGGGATAGCCATGCGGGAACGGTCTGAGAAGTGCGTCATCACCTTCCGCACCACCGCCGGGGCCATGGCCATGGAGGCCGCCTGTAGGGGCGCGGAGCTGCCGGGGCGGCTGATCCCCGTGCCCCGGAGCGTCACCGCCGGCTGCGGCCTCTGCTGGGCCGCCCCGCCCGCCGCCCGGGAGGCCCTGGAGGAGCTGGTGATGAAAAAACACTTGGAAGTGGACGGGATTTATGCTATCATTCTCTGAGAGGTGATGCCCCATGGCCAACATCTGCGAGGACTGCGTCTGTTACGACTACGATGAGGAGCTGGAGGCCTTCGTCTGCACCATGGACCTGGACGAGGACGAGATGGAGCGCTTTTTGAAGGGGACCAATACCGGCTGCCCCTTCTACCGTCCCGGCGGCGACTACAAAACCGCCGCCAAACAGTGACCGGCAGAGCAGGAGGAATTTCATGGAACTGGTAGATTTATACGATGAAAACCGCCTCCCCCTGGGGAGGACTGCGGAGCGGGGCGGGCCCCTGGTCCCCAAGGAGTACCGGACGGTGGTCCACGTCTGCGTCTTTGACTCCCTGGGCCGTCTGCTGATCCAGCGCCGGGCGGAGGAGAAATACATCTGGCCCGGCCTGTGGGACGTGTCTATCGGCGGCGGCGTGGACGCCGGGGAGACCAGCCGCCAGGGGGCCCAGCGGGAGTTCCGGGAGGAGCTGGGCTATGCCCTGGACCTGGAGGGCCTCCGCCCCTCGGTGACCGTGAACTTCGACGGCGGCTTCGACGACTTCTATCTGCTCACCCGGGACCTGGAGCTGTCTTCCCTCACCTTGCAGACCGAGGAGGTGCAGGACGTCCGCTGGGCCTCGGAGGAGGAGGTCCTATCTATGCTGGAAGCGGGGACCTTCATCCCCTACCCTGAGAGCTTCCTTCGGTTTCTCTTTGCCATGCGGCTCCAGTTCGGATTCCCAACAAAATAAGCGCAAAAGCCGGAAGGGGTTTCCCTTCCGGCTTTTAATTGAGTATGTACGTTTTCAGGCTTCCGTCCCCCGGCAGGCCGCCACCAGGCTCTGGTAGCCCCGCATCAGCACCGAGGTGTCCAATCCGCAGGTGGCGCTGTCAAAGCCCTTCTCCAGCCAGGCGGCTACGCCGTCGGGCTCCAGGGAGAAAATGATGGACTCCTTCCCGTTGGCCTGGCAGGCCCGGAGAATCCGCTCAATGGCTGCGATCAGCACCGGGGAGTCAAATTGCAGCGGGATGCCCAGGGCGATGGACAGGTCGCAGGGGCCCACAAAGATTCCGTCCACCCCGGGGATGGCGGCGATCTCCTCGATCCGCTCCAGGGCCTCCGCCGTCTCGCACTGGGGGATCAGCTTGCAGCGGCGGTTGCACTCCTCCATATAGTGCCCGATGTCCTGGGCCCACGCGTCCATGCCCCAGCCGCTGGTCCGGTTGGGGCAGTAGCCCCGCTTCCCCACCGGGGGGAACTTGGCGCTGGAGACCAGCTCCTCCACCTCCCGGACAGAGGTGATGTCCGGCACGATCAGCCCCCTGGCCCCGATGTCCAGCATCTGAAGCACATAGGGGCGGCGGGTGTCGCCGATCCGCACGTAGGGAATCAGGTTCCCGTTCTCCGCAGCCTGGATGCAGTGGGCCACCTGCTCCGTGGAAAAGCAATTGTGCTCCGTGTCGATGATGACGTAGTCCAGGCCTGTTCTGGTCAGGCACTCCATGGCCACCCGGCCCCCCAGCTCAAAGAGGGTGCCGATGGTCTTGCGCTCCGGCATAAGTATCCTTCCTCTCTTCCGCCCGCCTCCGGGCCGGCGGCATTATTCCTTAGTTTACACTGCCGGAGGCCGGAAGTAAAGCGGAAATTCGGACAGGCGGCCCTACCGGACGGCGGACTCCCGGATTCGCTCCAGGGCCTTCTCCACCGCCGGGATTTTAATAATCAGCACGGTGACCAGGCCCTCCGCCAGCAGATAGCTGTAGTTGTAGATGATGGGGTAGAGGTCCCGCAGGGCCTGGGGGAAGTTCTCCGGCATGTAGTCCATCCAGTAGAGGTAGCCCCCCAGGGTGTGGAACACCCCCCGGGCCAGCACCGCCACCACGTACCCCAGCAGGAGGCCGTTCTTCTTCCCCCGGAAGAGCCCCGCCAGGCCCAGGGCCGCGAAGGCCAGCACATAGTCGCAGCAGACCTGAAACAGCGAGAGGAAATAGGGCTCCTGCAAAAATTGCAGGATGCCGTAGGCGAAGCCCACCAGGACGCCGGTCTTCACGCCGTACCAGTGGGCCACCAGCACAATGAAAAGCATGCTCATCAGGGTGACGGAGCCCCCGTAGGGCAGCTTGAACACCTTGATGAAGCTGGTCACATAGGCCAGGGCCACCGCCATGGCACAGTAGGCCAGACGGCGGGCGTCCGCCCCCCTCCGGTCCCCCCGCTCCGCCAGGGCCAGGCCCGTCAGCAGGCACAGGGCCAGAAGGGCTATGCTCAGCACATACCCGGCCATGGTCAGGCCGCCCTCGGCGTTTACAAACAGTTGCAGCATCAAAACTCCTCCTTGTTCCGACCATGAGCCCGGCTGCCCGGCAAACAAAAACGCCCTCCCAAACCGGGAGGGCGTCCAGCGCGCTGTGCTGCGCGCGGTGATTCGTATCGGCTCCCTACGTTGGCATTATCCAAATCAGGTTACGGGTCGAAGCACTGCTTCCTCTCAGCCTGCTCTCGCAAGCTCCCCGGCTCACAATCTATGAAATTGCTGTCACTATACCACGGGGGGACAGGCTTGTCAAGGGAATTTTTTCCGGCAGGAGAACCGGCGGGGCCTGACCCCCTGGCCGGGCCATCCCTCCCCCTCACCCAATGGCCCGGTCTGGGGACCGGGCCCCACAGGGCCTGCCCTTCTGTCGATAGAACACCTTGTAGGGGCGATTATCAATCGCCCGTCCTCTTCAAACTCCGGACTTCCCGCAGAACGGGCGATTTATAATCGCCCCTACGCCATGCCCGGGAACCATCAAACATGATAAAATGCCCAACAGGGCGCTCCTCTTCAAAACAAGCCCTTCCCTTTCTCCCTCCGGTATGGTATGATGGAACAAATACCCAGGATACCCAATATTCAGGCGGCAGCGCCGGTAAAATGACAGGAGGGCCAACCTATGTTACACGAATTCAGTTTCCCGTCCTACAACCAGCGGGACCAGGTGCAGGCCTGGATCTACGTCCCCGCCGCCAAGCCCGTGGGCATCGTCCAGCTGATCCACGGCTTCGGCGAGCACTCCAGACGCTATCTTCACATGATCTCCAAGCTTTTGGACGCCGGGTTCATCGTGGCCGCCGACGACCACGTGGGCCACGGCCGCACCGCTGCCCTCTCCGATACCTGGGGGGACTGGGGCGACAAGGGCTTCCACACCATGATGGAGGACGAGCACACCCTGACCAAACTGACAAAGGAGAAATACCCCGGCCTCCCCTACTTCCTCTTCGGCCACAGCATGGGCTCCTTCATCGCCCGGGACTATCTCACCGCCTACGGGGATGAGCTCTCCGCCGCCGCCCTCTGCGGCACCAGCGGCGTCTTCCCCGGGCTGGAGGAGGGCATGGCCATGCTCCAGGCCGCCGTGGACGCCGGGAAGGGCGCCGAGTCCGATCCCGCCGCCGCCGGGGCGCTGCTGGGCTGGATGTGCGAGCGCTGCACCGAGGAGATTCGCTTCGGCAACGAGTGGATCTGTTCGGACCCCTATGTCCAGGCCGACCACGCCATGGACCCCCTGGACGCCTTCTCCCGGCCCACCAGCAACCGCGCCTTCCTGGACTTCTGCCACATGATCGACTGCATCACCGGCCCCGCCTGGGCGGAGAAGGTGCCCAAGGGCCTGCCCATCTACAACGTGGCCGGAGGGGAGGACCCCGTGGGCCAGTACGGCCAGGGCGTCCGGCAGGTCTCCGCCTGGCTGGAGGACTCCGGCCACCAGGTCACCACCCGGATCTACGAGGGCTACCGGCACGAGATTCACAACTACAATGACCTCAAGGACCAGATGGAGCAGGAGCTCATCGCCTTCTTCCAGGCCCGCCTGGACGCCTGACGGCGGCGCGAGAGGGGGACCATCCATGAGGGAAAAGCAGTACGTCATCGCCATGGACCAGGGGACCACCAGCTCCCGCTGCATCCTGTTCGACCGGCAGGGAACCGTCCGCAGCGTGGTCCAGCGGGAGTTCCCCCAGCTCTATCCCCAGCCCGGCTGGGTGGAGCACGACCCCATGGACATCTGGTCCACCCAGATGGGGGTCACCATGGAGGCCATGCAGAAAATTGACGCCCAGCCCGAGGAAATCGCCGCCATCGGCATCACCAACCAGCGGGAGACCACCCTGGTCTGGGACGCCGCCACCGGCCGCCCCGTCTGCAACGCCATCGTCTGGCAGTGCCGCCGGACGGCGGACCGGATCGACCAGCTCCGCCGGGACGGGCTGGAGGAGGCCGTCCGCCGGAAGACCGGCCTGATTCCCGACGCCTATTTCTCCGCCAGCAAGCTGGCCTGGATCCTGGACAACGTCCCCGGAGCCCGGCAGCGGGCGGAGCGGGGGGAGCTGCGCTTCGGCACCGTGGACGCCTGGCTGATCTGGAACCTTACCGAGGGCCGGGTCCATGCCACGGACTACACCAACGCCTCCCGGACCATGCTCTTCGACATTCACAAGCTCCGCTGGGACCAGGAGCTGCTGGACTACTTCCGCATCCCCGCCTCCCTGCTGCCCCAGGTGCGGCCCTCCAGCGGCCTCTTCGGGACCACCGGGAAATTCGGCGGCTCCATTCCCATCGCCGCCGCCGCCGGGGACCAGCAGGCCGCCCTCTTCGGCCAGTGCGGCTTCCAGCCGGGGGACGTGAAGAGCACCTACGGCACCGGCGGCTTCCTGCTGATGAACACCGGCAAAGAGGCGGTCCGCTCCCGGCGGGGCCTCCTCACCACCCTGGCCGCCGGCGCCGGCGGGGAAGCCTGCTACGCCCTGGAGGGCAGCATCTTCATCGCCGGGGCCGCCATCCAGTGGCTCCGGGACGAGATGAAGCTGCTGGAGAGCGCCGCCCAGACCGAGGAGATCTGCGCCTCCGTGGAGGACGCGGGGGACGTCTACGTGGTCCCCGCCTTCGCGGGCCTGGGGGCCCCCTACTGGGAGCAGTACGCCCGGGGCACCGTGGTGGGGCTCACCCGGGGCGTCACCAGGGCCCACTTCATCCGGGCGGTGGTGGAGTCCCTGGCTTACCAGACCAACGACCTCCTCTCCGCCATGAAGGAGGAGTCCGGCCTGTCCCTGGGCGATCTGAAGGTGGACGGCGGCGCCAGCGCCAACGGCTTTTTGATGCAGTTCCAGGCGGACCTGTCCAACGTCCGGATTCAGCGGCCTCAGAGCGTGGAGACCACGGCCCTGGGGGCGGCCTACCTGGCGGGGCTGGCCACAGGCTTCTGGAGGGACCTGGAGGAGGTTCAGGCCAACTGGACCTGCGGCCGGGTCTTCCAGCCCGCCATTCCCGAGGAGCGGCGGCAGCGGCTCCTCCAGGGCTGGCAGCGGGCCGTCCGCTGCGCCATGGCCTGGGCCAAGGACACATAAAAGAACGGGCCCGGGGGCAGCTGAAAAGCTGCTCCCGGGCCTTTATCATGTATCTTGCAACAGATTGAAGAGAGCCCCGCAGGGCTTCGGGCCTCCGCCCGCCTCACTCCTCCTCGCCGGCGCGCTCCCGGTCCTCCCGCTCAAACTGCTCCCGCCAGGCGTCCAGTTCCTCCTCGTCCCGGTCCTCCAGGGCGTGGAGACCGCCCCGGCCCTCCATGTGGTGGGTCAGCTCGTGGGAGAGGGTCAGCCGGAGCTCCCGCCGCCAGTCCTCCAGGGTCCAGTCCTCCCGCTCCGCCATAGCGGCGAAGGAGCCGTAGTACAAATTGATGTACCGGCCCAGGAGGTTGTCGCAGTAGTCCCCCATGACGAACATCTCCCGGTCCGGAAAGGCCGGGTCCAGCATGGTCTCCTCCCGCAGGTTCACGCCGCCGTTCAAGCCCTCGAACAGGGCCTCGGGAAAGGGCTCCGCCAGCTCGTCCAGCAGCTCCCCCACCTGGTCAAAGCTCAAGTGCATGGTCCCTCCAGAATGATGGTCTCCAGCTCCTCCATGGTGTCCGCCAGGCGGTCCGCTCCCGCCTCCTCCAGGGAGGACCGGGGACGGAAGCCCCAGGTGACGCCGCAGGCGGCCAGGCCCGCGTTGTGGCCGGTCTGGATGTCCACGCTGCTGTCCCCCACGAAGAGGGTCTCCTCCGGCCTGGCTTTCAGCTCGGCCATGATGCCGTGGATGCCCGCGGGGTCCGGCTTCACCGGCACGCCGTCCACCTTGCCCCGGACCAGCTGGAACAAGCCGGGCAGGTAGTGCTCCACGATCTCCCGGCTGAAGAGGTCCGCCTTGTTGGAGTACACCGCCATCTGAACCCCCGCGGCCCTCAGCCGCTCCAGCAGCGCCTGAATCCCCTCATAGGGGACGGTGGCGTCCATGTTGTGCTCCCCGTAGTATTCGCTGAACTGGGAGAGGGTATTCATCAGGATCAGGGGGCTCCGGCAGCCCTCGGGGGAGAATTTGGAGACCAGGTTGGGAATCCCGTGGCCCACCATGGCCTTGAACTCCGCCACCGAGTGCTCCGGCCAGCCGTTGCGGCGGCAGACCCAGTTCCCGGCGGCGGCCAGGTCCTCGATGGTGTTCAGCAGGGTTCCGTCCAGGTCGAAAATTACGGTATGATACATATAGCACCTCATCAACGATATACGCAGCGCATTAGGCCGTTCTCCCGGCCATTCATCATTCTAGCAAG
>CAMXNV010000108.1 GCA_947245315.1 uncultured Oscillibacter sp.
ACCCGGACACGGCCTTCCAGCTCCGGGAGGCGGTGAACCCCTACTACGACGCCGTCCCCGGCATCGTGGAGGACTACATGGCCCAGATGTCCGCCCTGACGGGGCGGGACTACAAGCTCTTCAACTACTACGGCGACCCGGAGGCCCAGCAGGTGGTCATCGCCATGGGCAGCGTCTCCGGCTGCCTCCAGGAGGTGGTCCAGTACCTGAACGCCCAGGGCCGCAAGGTGGGCTTCCTCCAGGTCCGGCTCTACCGGCCGTTCAGCGCCAAGCACTTCCTGGCCGCCCTGCCGGAGAGCTGCAAGCTCCTCACGGTGCTGGACCGGACCAAGGAGCCCGGGGCCAACGGCGAGCCCCTCTATAAGGACGTCTGCTCCGTCCTCCAGCACGGCAGCCGTCAGGTCCAGGTCCTGGGCGGGCGCTACGGCCTCTCCAGCAAGGACACCACCCCGGCTCAGATGATCGCCGTCTATGACAACATGGTGGGAGAGCAAAAGGACCACTTCACCGTGGGCATCACCGACGACCTGACCCACCACTCCCTCCCCGTGGGGGAGAACGTGGTCACGGCGGACAGCCGGACCATCAGCTGCAAGTTCTGGGGCCTGGGGTCCGACGGCACGGTGGGAGCCAATAAAAACTCCATCAAAATCATAGGGGACAACACGGACCAGTATGTCCAGGCCTACTTTGAGTACGACACGAAGAAGTCCGGAGGCGTGACCAAGAGCCACCTCCGCTTTGGCCACACCCCCATTCTCTCCACCTACTATGTCACCATGGCGGACTTTATCGCCTGCCACAACCAGAGCTACATAGCAAAATACGACATTGTCAACGAGCTGAAAGAAGGGGGAACCTTCCTCCTGAACTGCAACTGGTCCGACGCGGACCTGGAGACCCATCTCCCCAACAAGGTCAAGCGCCTCCTGGCGGAGCGCAAGGCAAAATTCTACACCATAGATGCCAACGCCGCCGCCGAGGCCATCGGCCTGGGGAACCGGACCAACAGCGTGCTGCAAGCCGCCTTCTTCCAGCTCAGCGGCGTCCTGCCGGTGGAGGAGGCCGTGGACTACATGAAGGCCGCCATCCGGAAGACCTACGGACGGAAGGGAGACAAGGTGGTCAATATGAACTGCGCCGCCGTGGACGCAGGGCTCACCGGCGTCCATGAGGTCCCTGTCCCCGCCGCCTGGGCCGGCCTCACCGATGAGCCGGAGGAGAAGGATACCACCTCGCCCTGGTACGTCCGGACGGTCATGCGGGCTGTCAACGCCCAGAAGGGAGACAGCCTCCCCGTCAGCGTCTTCAAGGACGCGGCGGACGGCAGCGTCCCCATGGCCACCTCCCAGTATGAGAAGCGGGGCTTCGCCTCCCACGTGGCCAGCTGGCTCCCGGAGAACTGCATCGGGTGCAACCTGTGCTCTCTCATGTGCCCCCACGCGGCCATCCGGCCCTTCCTGCTGAATGAAGAGGAGGTCCAAAAGGCCCCGGAGGGCTACGTCACCAAGGAGGCCAAGGGCAAGGGCTTCGAGGGCCTGCGGTTCCGCATCCAGGTGGATTCCTTGGACTGCACGGGCTGCGGCACCTGCGCCGCCGCCTGTATTGCCAAGGAGAAGGCCATCGTTATGAAGCCCATCGAGAGCCAGATGCCGGAGCAGCCCAATTGGGACTACAGCCTCTCCCTCTCGTCCAAGGCCAATCCCATGAACAAGTTCACCGTGAAGGGCAGCCAGTACGAGCAGCCCCTGCTGGAGTTCTCCGGGGCCTGCGCGGGCTGCGGCGAGACGCCCTACATGAAGCTTTTGACCCAGCTCTTCGGGGAGCGCATGGTGGTGGCCAACGCCACGGGGTGTACCCAGGCCTGGGGGTTCAGCGTCCCCAGCTACCCCTATACCACCAAGCCCAACGGCCGGGGCCCCGCCCTGTCCAACTCCCTGTTTGAGAACAACGCGGAATATTCTCTGGGCATGGTCCTCAGCGTCCGGCAGCAGCGCCTCCGGCTCCGGCAGGAGGCCCAGGAGCTCCTGGAGGAGACCCAGGACGAGGCCCTCAAGGCCGCCCTGGCCGCGTGGCTGGAGGGCTTCGAGGATAAGCAGCGGACCCTGGAGCTGAGCGACGCCGTGATCGAGGCCCTGAAAAACACCCCGGAGACCGGGGAGAAGGTGGAGGCCGTCCGCCGGGCCCAGGACCAGCTGGTGAAGAAGAGCATGTGGATGTACGGCGGCGACGGCTGGGCCTATGACATCGGGTACGGCGGCCTGGACCACGTTCTGGCCTCCGGGGAGGACGTGAACATCCTGGTGGTGGACACGGAGGTCTATTCCAATACCGGCGGCCAGTCCTCCAAGGCCACGCCCTTCGGCGCGGTGGCGCAGTTCGCCGCCGCGGGCAAGCGGACGGAGAAGAAGGACCTGGGCATGCTGGCCACCCAGTACCAGAACGTCTACGTGGCCTCCGTGGCCCTGGGGGCGGACCCCGCTCAGTATATCAAGGCCCTCCGGGAAGCGGAGGCCCACGACGGGCCCTCTCTCATCGTGGCCTACGCCCCATGCATCAACCACGGCATCGTCAAAGGCATGGCCTGGGCCCAGGAGGAGGCCAAGCTGGCGGTCCGGAGCGGCTATTGGGTGCTCTACCGTTACGACCCCAAGCTGAAGCTGGAGGGCAAGAACCCCTTCATCCTGGACTTCAAGGAGCCCCGGTATGATCTCCGGGAGTTCTTCATGGGCGAGGTCCGGTTCAACTCCCTCCAGAGGACCTTCCCGGAGGCGGCGGAGGCCCTGCTGACGGAGGCCCGGAACCAGTGCCGGAACCGCTGGGCCCGCTATACCCACCTGGCGTCCCAGGACTACTCCCGCTTCCTGGACGTGCTGGAGGACTACCCGATTCACGAACAGGAAAAGGTGTAAGAACTTCACAGGCAGACAAAGAGCCGGGCGTCCATAAAAGGACGCCCGGCCTTTTTTATAGGAGCAGGTGAATCACCGCTCCGCTTCCGGCGAAGCCGGAAACAAAGAAGTCCCCGCCTCTTTTTAATGTTGCAATTAAACGGCAAGCCCCCGCGCCCACCCCGCGCCCCCGTCCTCTCCGCCCGCAAACCAGCGAAGCGTTCGCGGGCGGAAAGCGAAGAAATTCCCACCATAGCGCAGTTTTCGGCGAAGCCGGAAACGGAGCGGTGGTGGGAATTTCTGAGCTGGTGACCCGGCGGGGATTCGAACCCCGGACCCACTGCTTAAAAGGCAGTTGCTCTGCCGACTGAGCTACCGGGTCATCGTCGGAAGAAATTGCACTACGTGAATCCCGCCCTGCGGGCAGGCTTCACTCCGTTCCATTCCTTCCTCCTCTCCCCTCAAAATCTGCGGATTTTGAGGGGGTTAGGCTACGCGCGGCTTCGCCGCGCTTGTAATGTGCCGCTTAGCGTTTTTTGCGCTTTTTGCGTCCCCGTCTCTCATCTCCCGTCCTCCGTCTTTCGTCCCTCGTCTCTCGTCCTTCGTCCCCCCGCGGGGGAGGGGGAATGCTCAAGGGGGGACGCCAGTCCCCTCTTGAAGGGAGGCGGAAGGAATGGAGCATAGCGGAGCTTTCGCCGCAAGGCGGAAGCGGAGTGGACGGAATTTCTTCCGCCGTCTGGCAGGGACGGCTGGACTCGAACCAGCGCATGAGGGAGTCAAAGTCCCTTGCCTTACCGCTTGGCTACGTCCCCATGTGCGAGTCCGGGAAGAATGGTCAGGGGACCGGGGAAAAGCCCCGATCCCCTGCTCTTGTTGGGGTGGGAGATGGGACTCGAACCCACGACACCCGGAACCACAATCCGGTGCTCTAACCAACTGAGCTACACCCACCACATATCAACTGTTTAAATATACATGACGAACGCCCAAAGGAGAGCCTGGCACGCCAGAAGGGACTCGAACCCCTGGCCTACTGCTTAGAAGGCAGTTGCTCTATCCAGCTGAGCTACTGGCGCGAATTTGATGGAGCAGGTGACGAGAATCGAACTCGCATCCCCAGCTTGGAAGGCTGGTGCCCTGACCATTGTGCTACACCTGCATAGGTCCAAACTTAAAATGGCCCTCCCTGGAAATCGTCAGCTTGGACATCATACCATGAATTGAAACGGCTGTCAAGCGGTCTTCGCGGGATTTTCCTCTTTTTGCGGAATTTTTTCTCAGGGCCCTGCCCCGTCCCGGCTCAGGAGGGGCGAGGCCCCGTGCGCGCCCTCAGCCGCACAGGGCGAGAAAGGCCCCCAGCAGGTCCCGGCCCGCTGGAGAGGCTTCCAGCCGCTCCGGGTGCCACTGCACCCCCCACACGGGCAGCCTCCGGTGGCACAGGGCCTCCACCACGCCGTCCGCCGCCCACTGCACCGCCCGAAGCCCGGTCCCCAGCCGGTCCGCCGCCTGGTGGTGGGCGCTGTTGACCAAGGCCTTCTCCCCTAAGAAGGGCAGGAGGGCCGAGGGGGCGGTCCGGACGGCGTGGAGCCGGTCCCGGCCCTCCAGGGCGCCGTGTCCCGGGACGTCCTGGGCCAGCGTGCCGCCGAAGAAGACGTTGACGGTCTGGAGCCCCCGGCAGACGCCCAGCACCGGCTTCCCGGCGGCGGTGAAGTCCTCCAGCAGCGCCAGCTCCGCCCGGTCCCGCTCCGGCTCCAGGCTCCGGGAGGCGGTGTTCTCCTGGCCGTAGCGCCAGGGCTCCAGGTCCCCGCCGCCGGGGAGGAGGAGCGCGTCCCAGAGGGCCGCCTGTCCGGCGCTCCCGCTGCCGAAGACCGCCCGTCCCCCGGCGGCCTCCACCGCCCGGCTGTAGTTGGCGAAGCGCTCCGCCTCGCCCCAGATGTATACGGTTCGTCTCATGGGCGCACCTCCGGCGTTGTATTGCTCCAGTCTATGCGGGCGGAGGGCGGGCCTTGACAATGTTTTGGAGGGTCGCCGGAAGAGCTGGCGGGGGGTCCTAAGGAGGGGAGGGGAAGCGGGGATAACTGTAGGGGAGGCCCCCCTTTGGCCGCCCGGTTCTCGGGAGACCCCGGCATGGTGTAGGGGCGATTATCAATCGCCCGTTTTTCGGGAAGTCCGGTGTTTGAAGAGGACGGGCGGCTGATAGCCGCCCCTACAAGGCTGCCCTCCTATAGAGAGTACCAGGCTCCCGGGGAAATGGCCTGGTCTGGGGACCAGGCCCCACAGGGTGTTCGATCGGTAGGACACCCTGTAGGGGCGGCCCCCCTGGGCCGCCCGGGCCCCCGGAACCATGGCAGTTTCAGAGGAACGGGCCGCCGAGAGCACCCGCAGGGAGTACGCCGCATCCGTAAGGCGGCAAAGCCGCCAACGGCTGCGCAGGGCGGCGGCCCCTACGGGGGGATTACCGATAGAAGAAGTGTGGGGCCCGGTCCCCAGACCGAGCCGTCTCCTGGAACCATGGCGGTCCCGGAAATAGGGGAGAAACCAGAGCGGATTTTATTGTAGGGGCGGACCTATGTGTCCGCCCGTCCTCTTCAAACACCGGACTTCCAGAAGGACGGGCGATGGATCATCGCCCCTACACAATGCCGGGGAATAACCAAACATCATAAAATGCGCAGTTGGATACTCCCCGGCGCTCTCCGGATATTGACTTGAACCCGGGTTCGTAGTATGATTTAATATCATATTTTCATGGGGCGGGGTTTCCGCCCCGTAAAAATGAGAGAAAACAGAATGGAGGACTTCCTGACATGAAACGCTTACTTACGATCCTTCTCGCACTGCTGCTTTCCCTGTCCCTGGCGGCCTGCGGCGGCAAGCCCGGCGGCGACGGGGACTCCGGCGGCTCCTCCGGGGTCAACGAGCTCTGGGCGGAGGACGGCTATGCCGAGGGCCGCATCGGCGACCTGGTGCACACCTATTTCATGGACTTCACGGTGAACAGCGCCTACACGGCCTCGGAGTACCACGGGCACACCGCCCCGGAGGGGCAGAAGGTGCTGGTGGTGGATATGACCGTAAAAAATACCTTCAAAGAGAGCATTTCCATGTACGACATCGACTTCCAGGGCCAGTGGAACGCCAGCGCCGAGACCGATGAATTCGCCTGGCCCATCACCATAGGAGAGGACGGAAGCGAGCTGGACACCGTGGCGGAGGAGCAGCTCCCCGGGGAGTACGAGCTGGGCGTGAACGAGTCCCGGACGGGCGAACTGGTCTTCGACGTGCCCGAGGACGAGAAGGACTTCTCCATCTCCTATCTGGAGCTCTTCTCCGACGACTCGGAGGGGGACACCTTCTTCGTTTACTTCACCGCCGAGGCCCGGTAAGCTCAGGCGGCCCGGGAATAGGCCAGGAGGAAGAGCAGGCTGGTGTGGGCGGGGTAGTAGAGGTAAAAGAGCCCCTTCCAGCTCCGCCCCCGCTCCCCGTTGTAGCGGAGCATCAGCGGCAGGACGAAGGCCATCATCCACTGAACGGGGACCCAGCCGTACAGCGCCTCGGCGCTGAACTGATAGAGGCAGAAGATCAGGTACACCGGGGCCAGGAGCTCCCGCCGGTCCCGGAGAAAGTAGAAGACCAGGCCCAGGGCGACGAATTCAAAGCCGAACTCGTTCACCGCCAGGTTGGGGACCACGCCGGTGAGGACGTCGCCGCTGAGGTTCCGGGTGAAGGGCAGCAGGGCGGGGAGAAGGGCGTAGAGCACCTGAACCAACGCCAGGGCTCCCAGGGCCAGGCCGCCCTTTTTCCGGTCCCGCTGCCAGAGCTCCAGGGCGCTGATGAGCACTCCCGTGAGGAACAGGGGCAGGAAGATGTTGTGATTGCCATAGCCCCGTTCGGTAGGGAAACGGCTGTCCAGGAACAGCCCCAGGGCGGTCATGAAGAGGCTCATCGAGTAGAGCCGGAGAAGGTAGCGCCCCCGGCTCCGGGTGTGGGCGTAGCCCTGGGTCATGCAGAAGAGGAAGAGGGGGTACGCCCCCCGGCCCAGCCAACCGAACCAGACCGGGGCCTCCGGGAAGTAGAGCCGGATATGGTCCAGGGTCATGAGAGCCAGGGCGGTGAGCTTGAGGGAGAAGGTTGTCATTGTTTTGGCTCCTATCTCGATGCGGGGCGGGAGGGCCCCGTTTTAGATAGTACGAGATGGGGGAGTGGGATTCTTCAAAATGGGGGGCTGTTTTGTCCCGTCTATTGGGAACAGGGCACTTCCGGGGGAGCGGAAGGGGACAGAGCCCCTTCCCTACAGGGAATTCTATCGATAGCAGGAGAAAGTCCTGGGGGTCAGGCCCTACAAAAGCCTCCCTCAGAGAGGGAGCCTTGGGTTTTGGCTAAGCCGATTCGTTCACCAGGGTAGCGCCAGCGAAAAGAGAAGCTGGTCGATTCGATGTCGGACAAACCCCCGCTCAATCTAAAATCGCGTGGGAAGTCATTCCGGCTCCGCCGATCATTCAGGCGCGCCCTCGTCGGAAC
>CAMXNV010000109.1 GCA_947245315.1 uncultured Oscillibacter sp.
GTGCGGAGAAGTCATTCCGGCTCCGCCGTTCATTCAGGCGCGCCCCCGCGTCGTTTCCCCCTACTTCTTTTACTCTTTTGGACCGTGCACGGCCCGTTTTCTCGTTTTCTTCTGGAAGAAAATGAGAAAATGGGGGGTGCATTGCACCAGCCATCGCTGGTTGCCAAGCCCTCCCGCCCGCAAGGGCGAGCACCAGCCCCGTCATCCCCGGATGACAAACCCCTGATTCCGGCTGTCAAGCCCCGCTCTGATCCGGTAGATCGTCGCCCTGGCATCCAGCTTCGTCTGCTCCCCGGTGGCCATATCCTTGCAGGCCACGACGCCCTCCTTGATCTCATCCTCTCCCAGGAAGATCACATAGGGGATCCCCAGCTTGTCCGCATAGGAGATCTTCTGCTTAAACTTCTTCGCCTCGCAGTGGAGCTGCGCCCGGACGCCGTTCTCCCGGAGCTGGGTGGCCAGGGCAATGGCGGGGCTCAGGTCCTCCGTCATGGGGAGGATCAGCACGTCCGCCGGAGCCGTGTTCAGCTCCTGGTTCAGCATACCCTGTTCTCCCAAAACATAGAACAAACGGGTGAGCCCAATGGAAATGCCCACTCCAGGGAGTTGTTTTTCTGTATAATATTCCGCTAAGTTATCATACCGGCCCCCGGAACACACGGATCCGATCTCCGGATGATCCAGCAGCGTGGTCTCGTAGACGGTGCCGGTGTAGTAGTCCAGCCCCCGGGCGATGGTGAGGTCCACGGCGAAGTTCTCCGCCGGAACGCCGAAGTCCCCCAGATAGCGGACCACCTCGTTGAGCTCCTCCAGCCCCTGGTCAAAGACCTGGTTCCGCCCCCGGTAGCCCTCCAGGGTGGAGAGGACGGCCTCCGTGCCGCCGCCGATGGCGATGAAGCGGAGGATTTCCCCGGCGTTCTCAGGACTGAGCCCCAGGTCCCCGGTGAGGATATCCCGGACCTTCTCGGGCCCGATCTTGTCCAGCTTGTCCACGGTGCGCATCACGTCCCCGGCCCGGTCCTCCAGGCCCAGCATGGCGTAGAAGCCGTTGAGGATTTTCCGGTTGTTCACCCGGATCCGGAAGCGCCGGAGCCCCAGGGCGGAGAAGGTCTTGTAGATGATGGCGGGAATCTCCGCCTCGTTGAGGACGGACAGTTTTCCGTCTCCAATAACATCGATGTCCGCCTGATAGAACTCCCGGAAGCGCCCCCGCTGAGCCCGCTCGCCCCGGTAGACCTTGCCGATCTGATAGCGCCGGAAGGGGAAGGTGAGCTCATTGTAGTGCAGGGCCACATACTTGGCCAGGGGCACGGTGAGGTCAAAGCGGAGGCTCAAGTCCGCGTCGCCCTTCTGGAAGCGATAGATCTGCTTCTCGGTCTCGCCGCCCCCCTTGGCCAGCAGCACCTCGCTGGCCTCAATAATGGGGGTGTCCAGAGGGGTAAAGCCATAGAGGGCATAGGTCTTCCGGAGGGTCTCCATAATGCGCTCCATCTGCTGCTGGGGCGCGGGCAGCAGCTCCATAAAACCGGAGAGGGTACGAGGGGATACGTTTGACATACATTTGGCTCCTTTGTTAAATTGTTCATAAAGTTAGGAAGTAGGAGTGAGGAGTTAGGAGTTAAATAGGAACGCGGGCCGAGAAAGGAAAAAACGCCTAACTCCTCCCTCCTCACTCCTAACTCAAAAAAGAGCGCCTCCTCCCAAAGTGTTCTGGGACGATAGCGCTCATCGCTTCGTGGTGCCACCCAAATTCAAGGCTTGCGCCTCCTTTAAGCCTTCTGGTACGGGAAGGGGACCGTGGACGTTTCCGTCCCCGCTCCGCCGCTGTCCTTCCTCCGGGTCAAGCGGGGCCCTTTCAGCACCGGGCCCCTCTCTGTGGGATGACGAACGGAATACTGCTGCGGCGTCATGGCGGTGAAACCGCTGTGATTATATGCGTTTTTTTCCAAAATGTCAAGCCGGGACAGGCGGATGGGAGTGTCCAACAGCGCATTTTATAATTGAGATACACCATGTAGGGGCCGCCGCCCTCGGCGGCTCGTTCCTCTGAAACTGCCGAGGTTCCGGGGGATGGCCCGGTCTGGGGACCGGGCCCCACACCTCTTCTATTGATAGAACACCCTGTGGGGCCTGGTCCCCAGACCAGGCCATTTCCCGGGAGTCCGGCACTCCCGAAGGACGGGGCGGGACCGGGCCCGCCCTCTACAATAAAATCTGCCAATCGATCATTCCCCGGCTGTGACAGAACATCCATAATTTGGGAACCCGTCCGCAAGGCGCACCATAACAAGCCCCCAAAGGAGGCTGAAAGAAACGCCTCGGAAGTGCTCCGCTCCCGCCGCCGCAGACTGCCATAGCGCGCGGAAAGCCTCACACCCCTCAAGAACCGTCAGGCCAAAGGCCGGGAGGAGGAGGGGTTGACGATGAGGCGCCAGTCCAGGTCGCCCCGGGCGAGGCCCAGCACCAGCATTTCGGCGGTGGCGATGTTGCTGGCGAAGGGGACCCGGTTCTGGTCGCAGAGGCGGGAGATGTAGGAGGTATCGGCGGCCCGCTCCTCGTTGGCGGGGTCGTTGAAGAAGAGAACCAGGTCAAACTCGTTGTAGGAGATCCGGGCCCCGATCTGCTGGCTGCCGCCGTGGGCGTAGGTCAGGAAGCAGTGGACGTCCAGCCCGGTGGCGTCGGCGACCATGTGCCCGGTGGTGTTGGTGGCGTAGAGGTGATGCCGGGCCAGGATGCCGGCGTAGGCCGTGCAGAACTGGACCATCAGCTCCTTCTTGTTGTCGTGGGCCATTAGCGCAATGTTCATTGTCGTACTCCTTTCGAAAAAGCTGAGAGCAGGAGCGCGTCTGTCTCACTAGCGAATCCGCAGCAGGGGGACCCGCTGGCCCTCCAGCCGCTTGGCGATGTTTCGATAGGCCGCCGCGGCGCCGCGGTGGCTGTTCAGCAGCAGGGGGACGCCCTTGTTCAGGTAGAGGGGCAGGGCGTCGTCCTCGGGGATCACGCCGATCAGGGGGAGCCCCGCCCGGTCGATGGCGTCGTCTATGGTGGCGTGCATGTTCCGGAGCATCTTCGTCCGGATCCGGTTCACCGTCAGGTGCAGGTGCCCGGGGGGGAAGTGGTTCAGCTCCATCACCGTGTGCTGGGCGTCCCGCAGGGAGGAGGCGTCCGCCGTGGCGACTACCACCACCCGGTCCGCTCCGCAGGTGGCCAGCTGGAAGCCGCCCCCCAGGCCCGCCGGGGCGTCCAGAAAGCAATAATCGTAATCCTCCCGGGCCTTCTTCAAGAGATTAATCATCTGCTCGTCCGTCACCGGGCGGCCCCGGCTCCGGGCGGGAGCGGTGAGGAGATAGAGCTCCGGGATGTCCGGGTGCTCCACGGCGGCGATGTCCAGAGAGCAGCGCTCCTGGGCCACGTCGGTGAAGTCCATCAGGGCCCGGTCCGTCAGGCCCAGGGCCAGGTCCAGGTTCCGCAGGGCCACGTCGCAGTCCAGACACAGGACCCGCTTCCCGGCCAGGGCCAGGGCGGACCCCACCCCCGCGGTGAACGAGGTCTTACCCGTGCCTCCCTTGCCGGAGACCACGGCAATGCATTGGCCCGGCATAAGCCCGCCTCCCTTCGTAATACTAAGTCGCTGCTCCTATTATAGCGGATTCTTCTTGATCTTTGCAAACGTTCGGGGATATTTTTTTGGCGTTTCCTCGATTTTTGTGATAATGACCAGCCGGTGCCGGACGTTTGTGCCGGAAATTACATAATCCAGGGGCTTCTCCAGCCGCCCCCCCAGCAGGGAGACGGCCCGCCCGGCGGCGTTGAGCTCCTCTTGGCTGTCCACGGACTTCATGGCCAGGAACTTCCCCCCCGGCCGCACCAGGGGCAGGCACAGCTCCGCCAGCACCGGCAGGGCGGCCACGGCCCGGCTCACCGCCAGGTCGAACTGCTCCCGGCGCTCCTGGGCGAACGCCTCCGCCCGGCCGTGAACACAGTCCACATCCTCCAGCCCCAGCCCGGCGCAGACCTCCCGGAGGAAGTCCACCCGCTTCCGCTGGGCGTCCAGCAGGGTCAAGCGGACGGAGGGCTCCAGGATCCGCAGAGGCAGCCCCGGGAAACCCGCCCCGGTGCCCACGTCCACCACGCTCCTGCCCCGGAAGTCCTCCAGGCCCAGCAAAGCGGCGGAATCCAGGAAGTGGAGCCGGGCCGCCTCGTCCGGCTCCGTGATGGCCGTCAGATTCATCACCTTGTTTTTCTCCGCCAGCAGCTCCCAGTAGCGGAGCAGGGCCGGAATCCCCTCCGCGGAGAGCCCCAGGTCCGTCAGGCCCGCCCGGAGAATGGCCTCCATCATCGGTTCTTCAGCAGGTCCCGGATCTCCGTCAGAAGCTGCTCCTCAGCGGAGGGCCCCGGCGGCGGGGGAGGGGGGGCGGCCTCCTTCTTCTTGTGGAAGCTGTTGATGGCCTTCACCAGGCAGAAGACCACAAAGGCCATAATCAGGAAGTTCAGAATCGCCTGGATAAAGTTGCCGTAGGTGACCACGGCGGGCCCGATGTTCACGGACAGCTCGGCGAAGGACACGGAGCTGGTAAAGATGCCCAGCAGGGGCATGACGATGTCGTTAATCAGGGAGTTGGTGATATTGGAGAAGGCTCCGCCTATGATGACGCCCACCGCCATGTCCATCACGTTGCCCCGGGCGATGAAGGTCTTGAACTCGGCGAAGAAACCGGAGGTCTTGTCAGCCATACTTTGATTCCCCTTCGTATAAATTCATACTTAAAATACAGATAGGACTGGACACTCAGCCGTTTCGAACCCGCAGGGAGGGCTCCAGCACCCGGGCCATCATGATTGCGGCCTGGGCCCGGGTGAGTTCCCGGTCCCCGCCGAAGTTCCCGGCGGCGTCCACCCCGGTGAGTACACCCGCCTGATAGAGGTTCAGGATTCGCTGGGCTTTTGGGGTTTCCTCGTTGACGTCGGGGACGGTTACCGTCTCGTTCAGGATGTCCAGCTCCCCGGCAACGGCGCTTAC
Organism: uncultured Oscillibacter sp.; assembly: GCA_947245315.1. Lineage (GTDB taxonomy): Bacteria > Bacillota > Clostridia > Oscillospirales > Oscillospiraceae > Oscillibacter. The sequence continues at coordinate 5,021 of CAMXNV010000109.1, forward strand.
TAGCCACGCGAACATATCCCGCCGGGCGCTGTCGCTAGAGAAGCGGGCGAGGGCGTCATAGTCCTCGATCCCGTTTTCCCCGGCCAGCGGGGCCAGCAGGTCTGAGATCAGGTCGGCCTTGTTTTCGCTGGTTAGGTAGACCAGGGCGGGATACCACCAGGCGGAGGCCAGGCGGGTGAAGTTTGTGGTGTTGTACCAGAAGACGGAGTTTCCGTCTGGATCGTCGAAGTCCTCAAAGCAGTAGCCGGTGCCCTGGAAGCCCTGGGTCATGGTGCCGGGCTCCGAGTGATAGGACTGCCGGAGGCCCTGATAGGTGCGGATGTGATTGTAGCCCTCGAAGCCGATTTCCAGCCGGCAGGTCTCCGGGAGGGAGTCGTCCTCCTCCTCCAGGCTGAGGCAGAAATAGGGATTTATGCCGCCGGTGTAGGAGTGGGGGAGTTCCCCCGCCGGGTAGGAGGCGATCAGGCCGCCGTCCTCATCGAGGAACCGGAGGTAGGGCTGGCTCATGTCCGGCAGCTCCGGCACGGTCCCGTCCCCGCCGCACTGCAAATCGTACAGCCTCGCCGCCAGCATCACCAGCTGGGCCACGGTCAGCTTCCCCTGGGGGTTGAACGCCGTGTCCGAGGTTCCGTTCATCAACCCCCGCTCATAGCAGAGCTTGACGGCCTCATAGGAGGCGCCGCCCTCCGCCACGTCGGCGAAGCCGGGGTACTCCCGATATGTTGTGGTCTCTGTCTCCGTTGCGCCACAAGGGATTGCGAGCGCAGACAGGAATACAGCCGTTAAAATCAGTCCGAGAATACGTTTCATCGTCCAAGTCCTTTCTATTCGCTGGAAACGGGTTTTACAATTTGTAATATTACAGATGAACAATACAATCCGTATACTTCATTTCCTCTGCCCCTTCTCCGCGCGGAGCTTCTCCGCCAGCTCCTCCGGGCTGGAGATGACGCGTTCTTCGGGGAGATAGTTTTTCCTTTGGATGAGGCCCAGGAGGACCACCGCGGGGAGCAGCAGGAGGTACAGCCTCCGGTCCCCGTAATAGGCGGCCAGGAGGGCCACGCTCATGAGGCACAGCCCGAAGCCCACGTCAAAGACGGCATGGGGCAGCCCCCGAAGCCGGTACACCCTCAGATACCGGAGGAAGGAGTCCACGGGCATCCAGACGGTGAACAGCACGCCCGCGAAGGCCAGCACCATGTAGAAGACCTTGCCCAGGGCCTCGCCGAAGAAGCGGATATAGTCCCCCTCCCCCTGGAGGGGGGCCACCTCATGGGTGACCACGTAGACGCAGGCCTTGGCCAGGAGCACCAGCAGGGGGACGAACAGGGTGGAGCAGCAGACGAGGATGGCCGTGTTGATCTGGTGAACCGTGCTGCTCAGGGAATGCTGCTTCAGCCAGAAGCGCAGCGCCGCGCTGACGAGGCCGCACAGGAAATAGAGCCCCAGGAAGTAAGCCAGCAGTCTGGGCAGCCTCGCGCAGCTCTCCGGGCGGAGCCCCAGGGCGTTGGTGAGGAAGGAGACCGGGTAGGTGTTGCTTTTCAGGCATTCCCAGAGCTGGGGGACCTCCACCAGCAGGGTGTCGATCCACGCGGTCAGTTCCATAGGGAATCTCTCAGCGGGCGGCGGGGACCAGCTTCTCGGTTCCGCCCATGTAGGGGCGCAGCACCTCGGGAATCACCACGGTGCCGTCGGCCTGCAAATTGTTCTCCAAAAAGGCGATGAGCATCCGAGGGGGGGCCACGCAGGTGTTGTTCAGCGTGTGGCAGAGCTGGGTTTTGCCGGAGTCGTCCTTGTAGCGGATCCGCAGCCGCCGGGCCTGGGCGTCTCCCAGGTTGGAGCAGGAGCAGACCTCGAAGTATTTCTGCTGCCGGGGGGACCAGGCCTCGATGTCGCAGGACTTGACCTTCAGGTCCGCCAAATCGCCGGAGCAGCACTCCAGCTGCCGCACGGGGATATCCAAGGACCGGAACAGCTCCACGGAGAACTGCCACAGCTTCTCATACCACATAGGGGACTCCTCGGGCTTGCAGACCACGATCATCTCCTGCTTCTCGAACTGGTGGATCCGGTACACGCCCCGCTCCTCGATGCCGTGAGCGCCCTTCTCCTTCCGGAAGCAGGGGGAGTAGGAGGTCAGGGTCTGGGGCAGCTTTTCATTGGGCACGATCTGGTCAATGAAGCGCCCGATCATGGAGTGCTCGCTGGTGCCGATGAGGTACAGGTCCTCGCCCTCGATCTTGTACATCATGCCGTCCATATCGGTCTGGGACATGACGCCCTCC
>CAMXNV010000110.1 GCA_947245315.1 uncultured Oscillibacter sp.
CTCGATGTAGTTCCGGATCACCTCCGGGGCGGTGCCCATCAGGCGGCCGGAGACCCGCCGGAGCTCCACCGCGTCGTCGGCCACCAGGCGGTGGCCCCGCATGATGAGCTCGATGGCCGCCTCGCTCTTGCCCACGCCGGAGTCTCCGGTAATCATGACGCCCTCGCCGTAGATGTCCAGCAGCACCCCGTGGCGGGTGACGCAGGGGGCCAGCACCCGGTTCAGGTACTCGATGGTGCGGCTGGTGAAGGCCACCGTCACCTCGCTGGTCCGCAGCAGGGTCTTCTGGTGCTCCGCGGCGCTCTCGATGCACTCCGGGAAGCAGTCCAGGCTCCGGGCGATGACCAGGGCCGGGATGTCGTAGAGGAAGAGGTCGTCGAAGCACTTGCGGCGCTGGGCGTCGGTGAGCCCCCGGAGGTAGGTGACCTCCGCCTTGCCGATCACCTGGAGGCGGCAGGGGTCGAAATAGTCGTAAAAGCTGTGAAACTGGAGGCCGGGCCGGTTCAGGTCCGGCACGGTCAGCAGGGCGCTGTCAAAGTCGCTGCCCCGGTTCAGCACCTCCAGATTAAAAAGGGAGACAAAGTCCTTTACCTTTAAGCCGTTCTCTCGCATGGCGTTTCTCCTTATTTCCGGCGGAATGAGCCGCCTGTCCTGCCCGCCGGCTTCCCCGTCGCATCTCCGGAAGCCGTCCGCTTCCATTATATATGAACTCTTCCAATTCCGCAACACCTTCCCGCCTCCGGCGGCCATGAAAAAACTTCGTTTTTTTTGAAAATTCTTCTTGCATTTTTCGATAGATTCTGTTATTATAACACCTGTGCTTATGAAAATACGCACATACTATGTGACAGCGGGGAGGTGCAATGGATGGCTAAGTGCGAGTATTGCGGCAAAGGCGTGACCTTTGGGATTCAGGTCTCTCACTCTCACCGGCGTTCCAACCGTCCCTGGAAGCCCAACGTGAAACGTGTCAAGGCGATTGTGGACGGTTCCCCTCGCCATGTGTATGTTTGTACCCGGTGCATGCGCTCCGGCAAGGTTACCAGAGCGGTCTGATGAGAATGAGGAAAACTCCCGGACAGTGGTCCGGGAGTTTTTTTGTCCTTTTTGGGCGTGCATCAAAGCTGGGGGGCTTATTTAATAAGGTAAGCGGGGCGGCTCACGCCCGCCGCTCAAAATCCAGCCGGACCAGCTTCTTCCCGTTGGGCAGCCCGTGCTCCAGCGTTTTGACCCTCCGATAGCCGGCGGCCAGCAGGGCCTCCTCCAGCGCCTCGGGCTCCATCTGGCGGTGCACCTGCTCCAGCCCGTCGAAGGCGTGGAGATAGGGGGAGTCCGACACCCAGCCCTCCTCCACGTTGATCTGGATCACGCAGGAGACATAACGGGGCTTTACCCAGCGCAGGGTCTCCTGAAAGGCCTCATAGCCGATGTACTCCACCAGCAGGTCCGCGATGAGCAGCTCCGCCTCCGGCAGCCGGTGGGGCTCCCGGCTCAGGTCCACCCGCAGGCACTCCAGAACGCCCTCCAGCTCAGGGTGCCGCCGGGCCGCCGCCTCCAGGTACGCGGCGTTGACGTCGACGCCGTATATTTTTTCAAACTGCCCCTTCCGGACATGCTCCAGGCCGTTGCCCCCGGCCACGCCCAGGATCATGACCCTAGAGGCCGGGCAGGCCCGGAGCTGGCCGCGCATCAGCTCGTTCAGGGCCTGGAGCTGCCGGACGGACGCCAGGCCCATGTGGTTCTCGTAGTTCTCCAGGGAAATCTCCTCCCAGGGATGTCTCATGCTCTTGGCCTCCTATAAACTCGGAGTACCCCACCGGCCTAGGGCCGTCACGGCGGGCATCCAGCACTTTTCGCAGGGTCTCCAGCTCCCCCGCCGTCAGGGTCACGCCCTTGCCGTACCGGCTGTGGTCCTCGTTCCAGGCCCGGATGTCATACACCGGCTCCCGGTCATTCCAGCTGACCTGATTCAGCTCCTTGGTCCAGCCGTTGTTGGGCTGGGAGAGGTTCGCAAGACGCCGGTAAATCACAAACCTCAGCATCTCTCACACCCGCTCCGCCAGCTTCTCGCTGTAGGCCGCCCGGAAGTCCGCGAAGCGCCCCTCGTCCAGGGCCTCCCGGATTTTGGCGGTGAGCTCGTTGTAAAAATACAGGTTGTGGAGCACCGCCAGCCGCAGGGCCAGGGTCTCCTCCGCCTTGAACAGGTGCCGCAGGTAGGCCCGGGAGAACCTCCGGCACACCGGGCAGCCGCAGGTCTCGCTGATGGGCCGGTCGTCTGTCGAATATTTGGCGTTCAGGATGTTCACGGTCCCCTCCCAGGTGAAGAGCTTCCCGTGCCGCCCGTTCCGGGAGGGCATGACGCAGTCGAAGAAGTCCACCCCCCGGGCCACGCCCTCGATGATGTTGCTGGGGGTGCCCACCCCCATGAGATACCGGGGCTTGTCCTGGGGCATGTGGGGCTCCACCGCCTCGATGATCTCGTACATCACCTCCGTGGGCTCCCCCACCGCCAGGCCGCCGATGGCATAGCCGTCGCAGTCCAGCTTGGCGATCTCCTTCATGTGCCACACCCGGAGGTCCGGGAAGGTGGCCCCCTGGTTGATGCCGAAGAGGAGCTGGCCGGGGTTCACGGTCCCCGGCAGGGCGTTCAGCCGGTCGTGCTCCCGCTTGCAGCGTCCTCTCGCAGCTGGCCTTGGCGTATTCATAGGCGGCCGGGTTCTCCACGCACTCGTCAAAGGCCATGGCCACGTCGCTGCCCAGGTTGGACTGGATGGCCATGGACTCCTCGGGGCCCATGAAGATTTTCCGCCCGTCGATGTGGGAGGAGAAATAGACCCCCTCCTCCTTGATCCGCCGGAGGGGGGCCAGGGAAAAGACCTGAAAGCCGCCGGAGTCCGTCAGGATGGGGCCGTCCCAATGCATGAACCTATGGAGGCCCCCCATCTGCCGGATCAGCCCGTCGCCGGGGCGGAGGTGGAGGTGGTAGGTGTTGCTCAGCTCAATCTGGCAGTTCACCTCCCGGAGGTCAAAGGCGTCCACGCCGCCCTTGATGGCGGCCTGGGTGCCCACGTTCATGAACACCGGCGTCTGGACCACGCCCCCATGGGCGCAGGAAAATTGACCGCGCCGGGCGCGGCCCTCCGTTTTTAAAACTTTGAACATCGGTCTCTCCTATCTCCAGTATTCCCGGTTCGCTTTTACGCCCTTGGCGGCGCTTTTTATGGAGTGATTTATCCTCAATACCGCTGAATTTTATCCAGCCGCGAAAGATAGGTCTCCAGATAGCCGCAGCGGGGGCAAACCGCGGCTTTCACGTCTCCAAAGTAATTCTTGGGCAGCACCCCCGACGTTTCCGGTCTGGTCACCCGCAGCATGGACGCGTGCATGGGCTCCCTGATATCCAGTCCTTCCAGCATTTCCTCATCGCAGCGGAGGCATTTTCTCATAGTGCCGGTCCTCCTTCTCTGTCATAACGGCTCATACCTAGAGCCTGTATTCATAACCGGGAATCTGGCTGATTATAAGCCGTCGAAAAAGGCCCGAAGCTCCGTCTTCTGTTCCGGGGAAAGGGCTTTTTTAGGAACACCCAGCTCCGCCCCGGCCAGGGCGGTGAGCTGGTGAAAGCAAGCCGTGGGATCCACCTGGGCCCGGATCCGCAGAAACGCCTCCCGGGCGCCCGCCGCCTGGAAATCTTCCGGGGTCTCCAGTCCCACCCGGCACAGGTTCTCCGCCAGCTTGGGGCCCACGTTGGGCAAATCGGTCAAGGTCATCACAGGCCCTCCTCACGAGATAAACATAGCGTCGCCGAAGGAGAAGAAGCGATAGCGCTCCTCCACCGCCTCCCGGTAGGCCCGCAGCACCGCCTCCCGGCCCGCGAAGGCGGACACCAGCATGATGAGGGTGCTCTCCGGCAGGTGGAAGTTGGTCACCAGGCCGTCCATCACCTTGAAGCGGCAACCGGGATAGAGATAGATATCCGTCCAGCCGGACCGGGGCTCCATGTGCCCGTCCTCCTCCGCCCAGCTCTCCAGGGTCCGGCAGGAGGTGGTCCCCACGCAGATCACCCGGCCTCCGGCGGCCTTGGTGCGGTTGATGAGGTCCGCCGTCTCCGGGGGCACGGTGCAGAACTCGCTGTGCATGGGGTGGTCCTCCAGGTCCTCCTCCTTCACCGGGCGGAAGGTCCCAAGGCCCACGTGGAGGGTGACGTAGCCGATTCCCACGCCCTTGGCCGCCAGCTCCTCCAGCAGCTCCCGGGTGAAGTGGAGCCCCGCCGTGGGGGCGGCGGCGCTGCCCAGGACCTTGGAGTAGACGGTCTGATAGCGCTCCTGGTCCTGGAGCTCCTCCTTGATGTAGGGGGGCAGGGGCATTTTCCCCAGGCGCTCCAGCACCTCCAGAAAAATGCCCTCGTAGTGGAAGCGGACCAGCCGGTTGCCCTCCGCCGCCTCCCCCGCCACCTCGGCGGTGAGGGACCCGTCTCCAAAGGTCATCCGGGCCCCGGTCCGGAGCTTCCGCCCCGGCCGGACCAGGCACTCCCAGACGTTCTCCCCCCGGTCGGTGAGAAGCAGCACCTCGCAGGCCCCTCCCCCCGGCAGCCGCTGGCCCAGGAGCCGGGCGGGCAGCACCCGGGAGTCGTTCAAAATCAGGCAGTCCCCGGGGCGGAGCAGCTCCGGCAGGTCGTAGAAGTGCCGGTGGGCCGTCTCCCCCGTCCGGCGGTCCAGGGTCATGAGCCGGGAGCCGTCCCGCTTCTCAATGGGGGTCTGGGCGATGAGCTCCGGGGGCAGGTCATAGTAAAAATCACTTGTCTTCATGTCATATCCCTATCTGATTGTAATATCGGTGTAGTAGAAGTTCAAAATCTCCTGGAAGCCGTAGCCCAGCTCGGCCATGGCCTTGGCCCCATACTGGCTCATGCCCACATTGTGGCCGTTTCCCGTGCCGGTGATGACGAAGTTTCCGTTCCCCCCGCCGCTGGGCCGGGAGGGCTCGGCGGAGACCATCACGGTGCCGGAGGCGGTGACGGCCTGGGCGGAGTTCCCCCGCAGCGTGCTCACCGCGCCGCCGCCGGAGATGACGGCGGCCCCGTCCAGGGAGGCCAGCTGGCCGGTGCCGTTGACGTAGAGGCCGCCCCCCCGCCTTCCGTTGATGTCAAAGCGCATGCTGCTGACGGACTTCTGGTAGGTGCTGCTGTAGAAGATCATCCGGCAGTCGTCCCCGGTGAAGGTCTTGGTGCCGTTGGTGCCCACGAAGGTCACCTGCTTCACGTTTCCCAGGGGCGTGTACTCCGAGACGTACACGTCCTGCACCGTGCCCACGGAGTGGCCCTTCTGGTCCAAAATCCAGCTCAGCTCCCCGGCGGTGTAGGTGACGGAGTAGCTGTTGTTGGGCACGGAGGTCCGGGCCTCGTAGGGGTCCAGCTTCCCCTTCAAATAGCCGGTGTCCGTGCCCCAGACGGAGGCGCCGTCCTCGGTGGCCCCGCCGTCGGAGGAGTGATAGACCGCGTCCTGGACCAGGGTCCCATCGTAGTAAATGCAGAGCCCAGCGGTGTTCTCCACCGCCCGGTCGCTGGTCTCCGAGGGGCCCGCGCCGCCGCTGCCGTGACCGTTGTAGACCTGGCAGTCCACTCCGTTGCACACGTCAAAGCCGCTGCCGCTCAGGTGCTTGCTGTGGCCCTGGACAAAGGTCCGGGCGCAGACGGCCTGGGCCTCTAAAGCGGCCAGGGGCCAGGCCCCTCCCATCTCGTAGGGGATGACGCCCTTGACGTAGTCCTCCAGGCCCACCACGTTCACCACATTCAGGTTTCCCCCGGTGACCCGGGGGTACTCGAAGCCGCCGCCGTACTTATAGCCCTTGAACCAGGTGGAGGTCTCCTGCCCCGAGGGCCGGACCCCCAGGGCCTGGACGCCGCCGCAATCGAACTCGAAGAGGACGTCCGTGGTCTTGGTCCGGGTCACCACCACGCCGGAGGAGGAGCAGCACACCGCCCGGCCCCCTAAGCTTCCCGCGGCGCTCTCGGCCTCCTCCCGGGAGCCGTAGCACCCCGCCCGGACCACGTAATTCCAGTCCACCCAGGCGGGCCAGCCCCCCAGGTCCCGGGCCCGGCTCCGGGCCTCGTCGAAGGAGCGGAAGCCCTCCAGCTGCACCCGCCACTCCCCCAGGGTCCGGTAGCCCCCGGCGGGCACGGAGGGGCTGTAGTTCCCGCTGCCGTCCATGTAGACCGTCCCGGCGGCGGTCATGGAAATGGCGGTCTCCTCGGTCCAGCCCAGGGAGGTGAAGGAGCGGTCCTCCTCGAAGTAGCCGAACTCATAACCGGAGCCCACGGCGTTCTCCAGGTTGGCGGAGTACAGGGCGGAGGAGCCGGAGCGCAGGCCCACCTTCACCGTGCCGTTCACCACGGCGGAGGCCGGGGCGGCGGTCAGGGCGAAAAAAGTCACAACGAAAAACGAGGTCAGCAGCAGTTTTTTCATGGAACCTCCCAATGCCGCCCGGCTTGACGGGCGGCGGAAATCATGATACGATACGTACTAGAGACAATTGTCCGCATATTGTGCACAATTGTTGCCACTTGCGAATATTATAATACAAGAATGCGTTGATGGCAAGACCACGGGGAGTTTTCGCGCGCCCTCCGGGGACGCGGGGCGCCTGCAACAACGCGGGGGAAGGAGCATATGATGAAACAGTACAACGTCGGCGTGATCGGCTGCACCGGCATGGTGGGCCAGCGCTTTGTCACCCTATTGGAGAACCACCCCTGGTTCCGCCTGACGGCGGTGGCCGCCAGCGCCCACAGCGCGGGCAAGTCCTATGAGGAGGCCGTGGGGCCCCGCTGGGCCATGGCCGCGCCCATGCCGGAGGCGGCCAAGGGCCTGGTGGTTCTGGACGCGGAGGCCGATGCGGAGAAGCTGGCGTCCCAGGTGGACTTCTGCTTCTGCGCCGTCAACATGAAGAAGGAGGAGATTCAGGCCCTGGAGGAGCGCTACGCCAAGCTGGAGTGCCCCATTGTCTCCAACAACTCCGCCCACCGCTGGACGGAGGATGTGCCCATGGTGGTGCCGGAGCTGAACGCGGACCACCTTGAGGTCATCGAGGCACAGCGGAAGCGCCTTGGGACCAAGCGGGGCTTCATCGCTGTGAAGTCCAACTGCTCTCTCCAGAGCTATGTGCCCGCTCTGCATCCCCTTTTGAAGTATGGGATTGACCGGGCTCTGGTCTGCACCTACCAGGCCATCTCCGGCGCGGGGAAGACCTTTGCGCGCTGGCCGGAGATGGTGGACAACTGCATCCCCTACATCGGCG
>CAMXNV010000111.1 GCA_947245315.1 uncultured Oscillibacter sp.
AGAACCCTCTCCGTCACGGCTACGCCGTGCCACCTCTCCCAAAGGGAGAGGCAAGTAAGTCTGCCGTGGAAACACACTGCCCGCTTTGGAAGCAGTGAGGACAACCGCCGCCCCCACTTGGCTCCCCCTCTGGGGGAGCAGTCCGGCCGCAGGCCGGACTGAGAGGGCTTTCCCCCTACAACTCCCAAGGCGGCTTCTTATCCGGCAGGGCCCAGGGGTCCTCCGACCCGTCCGTCTGCCGGGGCTTGGAGGACCTGGAGACCTGCCCCCATGCCTTGTTCCTGGAGAGGAATCGACTGCACCGGACGATCCACACCAAACAGAACAGAATGTAGACCACCGCCAGGACCTTCATCACCGCCAGCGCCGTAGGGTGCCCCCTCCCGCCCCGGGAGACGGGCTCCCCGTTTAGATGGGCCTCCAGCATCTCCGCCAGGGCGGGGACGGTCTCCGGCTCGAAGACGTCCCCCAGGCCCACCGCCTCCACTGCCTCCCGGTAGGGCCGGGAGAGGGACAGGGCCGACAGGTCCAGGTAGACCTCCCGCCCCTGCCGGGGGGAGTCCAGGTAGAGGAACCACAGGTCCAGGGCCGCCAGGGCGGAGGTGGCGTAGCTGATGAAGTACAGGGGATTCTGGAAGTTGTGGGAGACCTCCACCCAGGAGGCGTCCTCCTCTACCCCGTCCTCGTAGGCGTAGCCGTATTCCTCCGAGAGCTCCTTGAAGAGCCGGTTCAGTTCCTCCAGGGACAGCTCCGGGTTCTCGTAGACGGCGGCCTGGAACTCGTCATACAGGCAGCCCTCCAGGACGGAGTCCAGGATATTGTAGAGAATTAAATCCTGGTAGACCTGCCCGTAGCGCTCCCCGAAGAGCTCCCCGGCATAGCCGGTGAAAATCAGCTCCAGGGCCTGGGAGTCGATCTCTCCCACGTCGATGTTGAAGTCCGCCCAGAGCTCGTGCTGGGCGCAGTAAAAGGTTTCGTTGAAGTGCCCGAACTCGTGGACCAGGTCGCTGTAATCCTGGTAGTTCCCGTAAGGCGAGAGGAAGATAAAAGCGCTGCCGTAGGCCGGGAGGGCCAAGGTGTAGCTGGTGGGGAGTTTCTCCGGGGAGAACTCGATGTCATAGAGGTGATGGGCCCGCATGAAGTCGAAGGCCTCGCCCATCTCCCGGTCGAAGTCCCGGATGAAGGGCCCCACGCTGTCCAACAGCTCCTCGCCGCTCCGGCGGCTCCGGATGTCCAGGGCCCGGATGTCCTGGTCCGTCAGGCGCTCCGACAGTTGGAGCTGGAGGGGCAGGATGTACTCCTTGGCCGCCTCCCGGAGGGGGGCCGCGTCCTCCAGAGTGTAGTCCCGGTTGTACTGGGCCCAATAGGCGTAGTCCGCGTAGCTGTCGTACCCCGCCTCCCGGGCGATCTCCGTCCGGAGCGCCACCAGTTCCCGGTAGAGCTCCCCGGCGGCCCGGCTCCGGGCGTCTTCCAGGGCGGAGGCGATCTCCCAATAGGCCTCCCCCTCGGGCCTCACGGCCTCCAGGTCCTCCCAGGTCCAGGTCCGGCCCTCCGTCTCCACGGGGACGCCCTTGGAGATGATCTGGTCGTACTCCTGGACCAGCCGGTCCTCCCGCCCCCAGAGGGCGGATTGGTCCTCCGTGGCCCCCTCGTAGCCCAGGAGGCTCCGGGCCGTGCCCTCTCCGGCGCTGTCGTCCAGGACCTCCCGGTAGGGGGAGGCGGCCAGGAGGGCGAAGGCCTGATAGCAGCGGTCAAAGAGGCGGCTCCACTGGCCGGAGAGCTCCAGGTAGAGGGCCGCGTCCTCCGGGGCGCCGCCCCCGGCGTCGTACTGGACGCCGCTGAGGGCCTGCTTAGTGATGAAGACGTTCATCTCCGAGAGGATCCGATCATAGAGCTCCCGGACCCGGTCCCGGGCCTGGCCCTTGGAGGAGGTGTTCTTTTGACAGATGCGCTCCAGCTCCTCCAGGGCCTCCGTCAGGGCGGTCTCGTCAAAGCCGGTGACGGGCAGCATGCCGGCGTAGTCCACCGGCAGGTGTTCCTTCTCCGGGTAGCGCTTCCCCAGGGCGGGGACTGTCAGGCCCGCCAGCAGGGCGGCGGCCAGGAGCAGGCAGAGCAAGTGCTTTTTCCACATGGCCCGGCCCCCCTCAGCGCCCCGCCGGGGCCCGGTGCCGGAACCGCCGGAGCAGAACCAGGGCCGCCGCCACGTCCAGCACCGGCAGGAACTGGCACACGCTCCACAGGATGGCCAGGTCCTCCCCCTCCTCCCGGAGGCAGCGGATGGCCAGCCAGCCGGTGACGCCGCTCTGGAGGACCATGAGCCAGGTGATGGCCACGGGGATGGGCACCAGTAGCAGGAAGATTCCCCGGGAGGCCGCCACGATGGACCCCCAGGCCAGGACGCTCCAGAGGAAGTTCAGAATATAGAAGGGGATGGACCCCAGCTTCAGCGTCCGCCAGCCGGAGAAGAGGCGGGCCACGTCGTTCCGCCGGTAGGCCGAGATGGCCGCCCCCACGCTGATCCAGCCCAGGAGCTGCACCAGCAGGATGGCCCCCAGGTAGACCAGAAACAGGGTGCCGTTGGCGCGGTTCCACCCGGCGCCTCCCCAGCCCAGGTAGAGGATGCCGATGGGGGCCGCCACGCTGAGGACCAGGTGGAGGTACATCCCCGCCAGGAAGAGCTTGGCCGTTCTCATGCCCGGTCCTCCTTATCCCCGCCCCCGGAGGCGGCCCGCACGTCCGCCGCCGTCAGCTTGGTCAGGTCCTCCCGGGTGACGGTCTCCAGCCCGGCCAGGCGGCCCGCCTGGCAGACCAGGACGCGCTCGAAGACGTTCCGGACCCCCCGGGCGTTGCCGAAGGAACCCGGGTCCCGGTTCCCCTCTTGGAGGAGGTCCCGGACGAGGCCCTCGGCGTCCTCTTCCAGCTCGTAGCAGCCCTTGGCGCAGCGCATTTTGAAAATCTCCAGCAGCTCCTCCGGCGTGTAGTCCTCGAAGTGGAGGAAGCGGTTAAAGCGGGACTCCAGGCCGGGGTTGGAGTGGATGAAGCGGTCCATCAGATCGTCGTACCCGGCGGCGATGACCACCAGGTCGTCCCGGTGGTCCTCCATGGCCTTGAGGATGGTGTCGATGGCCTCCTGGCCGAAGTCGTTTTCCGAGGACCCGTTGAGGGCATAGGCCTCGTCGATGAACAGCACGCCCCCCAGGGCTTTCTCGATCACCTTCCCGGTCTTCAGGGCCGTCTGGCCCACGTAGCCCGCCACCAGGCCGCTCCGGTCCACCTCCACCAGCTGGCCCTTGGAGAGGATGCCCAGGGCGTGGTAGATTCGGGCCATGAGCCTGGCGATGGTGGTCTTGCCGGTGCCCGGGCTTCCGGAGAAGACCATGTGGAGGGACAGGTCCGTCACCGGCAGGCCGTTCTGCTCCCGGAGCTGGTGGACCTTTACCAGGTCGATGAGGCTCCGGACCTCCCGCTTCACGGCGGCCAGGCCCACGTAGCCCTCCAGCTCCTTTTGCAGGTCCTCCAGCTTCTCCGGCGGGGGCGGGGCCTCCTCCTCCTCCCCCTTGTTCCCCTCACCGGCAGAGGCGGCGGGCGCGGCGGGGGACGGGGGCGCCTTGGGCGTCCCGGCGGGCGTCTCCTTGGGCTCCGACGCCCGGGGGGCCTCCGGCCCGCCCCAGAAGTCCGAGCCCATGCGGCGGAGGTTGTGCTCCGTCAGCGTCTGGATGACCTCCAGCTGCTGGAGGATGATCTGGTCCTTTTTGTCCTTCTTATCCATGTCCGTCCGCCTTTCCTCGATTCATCAAGCCCGTGTGGCCCAGCCCCCGGAAGAGACAGGCGGAGGCCAGGCCGGTCAATCCGCCGGTCAGTAGGGATACGGCCAGCAAAACGGGCAAATAATACAGGGGAGCCCCGCTGCCCAGGGTCCACACCGCCGCGGCGATCTGGCCGCAGTTGTGGGCCGCCGCGCCGCCCACGGACACACCGTAGACGGACAGGCCCCGCCCCTGGGAGAGGAGGGCCATGGTCCCCAGGGCGCTCAGCCCTCCGAGAAGGGAGAAGATCAAAGCGTTCATATTCCCGGCGAAGAGGGCCCCCAGCAGGCACCGGGCCAGCAGGATCAACAGCGCCTCCCCGGCCCCCAGAGCATAGAGGGCGAAGACCGTGACAATATTGGCCAGCCCCAGCTTGACCCCGGGGATAGGAATCGCCAGGGAGAGGGGAAACAGGTTCTCCAAATAGCTCAGCGCCAAAGCCATAGCCGTCAACAGAGCGCAGAGGGTAAGTTGTTTGGTTGTCAGCTTCACAATATCCCTCCCCCGTCCTTCGTCTCTCGTCCCGCGTCTCTCGTCCTCGTCCCCCGTCCTTCGTCCCCCCGCAGGGGAGGGGGAATGCTCAAGGGGGGACGCCAGTCCCCTCTTGAATGAGGGATGAATGAATGGAGCGGGCGGAGCCGTCGCCGCCAGGCGGCGGCGCAGCAGAGCGGAATTTATTCATCCCGTCACCGCATCTACGTTCCCCGGGTCCGCCGCGCCGCCCTCCAGGCGAATAATCACCCTCGCCGGGAGGCAGACGATGCTCTGCCCGCTCCGGGTGATGGTTCCGGTGTGAACACAGTCTTGGGTAGGGCAGTCGGACCGGGCCACCCGGAGACCCATTTCCCCATCGGATTTCACATGGTCCAGGGAGGAGACCTCCCCCCGAAGGGCGGCGCACACCTCCAGGGTATAGCCGTTGTGTTCGTAAGCCCGGGGCGCGGCGATCAGCTCCTCCAGCGGGAAGCGGTCCACCTCCCGCCCGTCCACGGAGACCACGGCGGTCAAGCCCTCCTGCGTTCCGCCCCGCCACTGGAAGAAAGCGATCCCCAGGGCCAGGGCCGCCACGCACAGCACCACGAGCCCATCCCAGGCCGTGGGCCGGAGCCTAGGAAACGGTTTCATAGGTATACCCGCTGCCCTCCTCCGGGACGAAGTTGAACTGCCCAGTCTTGTCGGCCACGACGACGCGCCCGTCCTCCGTCACCAGCACCAGGCTGAACAGGGCGCCGCCCTGCTGGCTCCGCCAGAAGTCCAGGGCCTTTTCCTCCCCCATGACAAACAGGGCGGTGGAGTAGGCGTCGCACATAGCGCCGCCGGCCCCCGAGCCCGCCACCACGGTGACGGAGGTCAGGCCGCTGTCCGCCGGGCGGCCCGTGGCGGGGTCGATAATGTGGTGGTAGGTCTTCCCGTCCTGCTGAAAGTAACGCTGGTAGCTCCCCGAGGTGACGGCGAAGGAATCCACCAGCTCCAGCACGCCCACCAGGGCGTTCCGGTCGTCCGGATGGGCCGGGTCCTGGACACCCACCCGCCAGGGGGTCCCGTCGGGCCGGTCGCCCCAGGCCAGGACGTTGCCTCCCAGCTCCGCCAGGGCCCGGGGGACCTCGTACTCGTTAAAAATCTGAGTCAGCTTGCCGGCGGCGTAGCCCTTGGCGATGCCCCCCAGGTCGATGGCCTGTCCGGGGCCCAGGGTGACCGTCCGGTCCTCCACCCGCACGGCGGAGCCGTCCACCCGCTCCAGCAGCTCCTGAAGCTCCGCCTCGCCGGGGACCCGGTATTCCTCCCCCCCGGCGAAGCCCCAGGCGGCCACCACCGGGGCGATGGTGATGTCAAAGGCCCCATCCGTCTCCCGGCGATAGGCCTCCGCCGCGCTCAAAATAGGAATCAGCTCTTCATCCAATTCCCCCAGCTCCAAAGTCCCGGCGGCGTTCAACCGGGAGACCGCGCTGTCCGGGTCCGTCCGGGAGAGCTGCTTCTCCAGGTCCCGAATGACGTCCTCACAGGCGTAGGCCGCGGCGGGGGAGCGCTCCCCATAGGTAGTGATGAGCATGGCCGTGTCCATGGCAATGACCTGGATACTCTCCCGGGCCTCGTCCGGGTCCACGGGGGCGGCGCAGCCGGAGAGCAGCAGGAGCGCCGGTAAAACACATAAGAGGAGACGTCTCATCATAAGTAAACCTCGCGTTCGCAGAATCATAATGCAATATAGTATACCACGGCCGCCGCCGCTTCTCAATGAAAAACGGCGCATTCCGCGAAAAAATAAAAAACCTGGCAGCTTAGGCCTTGCAAAAGGGGAAAAAGTCTGCTATACTATTTAAGCGTGTCGGCGGAGGCGTTTGTTTCGCCGCACTTTTGAAAGAAAAAACACCTTGGAGGTCTTGATAAATGGCAAAGAATCCGAACAGAAAGTCTACAAAGCGAGACAATTCCCTCTACGGCGGCACGATCTTTTTCCTTGCGGCCTGCCTGGCGGAGTTCTATCTGCTGGTCCTCCGGAAATACTACATCCACGGCGACGTGGTGACCGAGGTTCTGCCTTGGCACAACCGGCTGCTGGTTTTCGCGGGCCTGGGGGCGGCGGTGCTGGTCCTGGGCGTGGTTCTGAGCGTGCTTTGGAAGGCGGATGAGCGCAAGCGCCTGCTGGGCTGGTGCCTGACGGGGCTGGGCCTGTTCTTCGGCGCGGGGAGCATGCTGATCCGGGTGTACGTGGAGCCCGCGGTGACCCTGCTCAGCGTGGTGGTGCCGGTGCTGATGGTTCTCACGGTCATCTGGGCCTTCTACGAGCGGGAGTGCTCCGTGTCGCTGACGGCCCTGAGCGGGACGCTGATTGTCCTGTGGGTGTGCCGCCGCCTGTTCAACAGCATCTCCCTGGGTGTGCCCGCCAAGGTGCTGTCCGTGGTCTATGTTCTGCTGCTGTGCGGCCTGTGCTGGCTGGCGAAGAACAAGAAGCTGGGGAAGCTGCTCCCGGAGAACGCGGACGTGATGCCCCTTTACGCCGCCACGGGCCTGTCCGCCGTGGCTGTGGTTCTGGCGCTGTTCAGCGCCACGATTGCCTACTACGCCATGTGGGGCCTGGGGCTGGTGGTGTTTATCCTGGCCGTGTATTACACGGTGCGCCAGCTGTGAGCCACGGGGACCTTTTGAATGAGATGAGAAAACCGCTGTCCGAAAGGGCAGCGGTTTTTTTGTGGGGGGACTCCCTCAGTCACCGCCTCCGGCGGCGACAGCTCCCTCAGAGAGGGAGCCTTGGAGTTGCGCCTACCGAAGTGGTAGCATTCCGGAGGAACGGGCCGCCGAGGGCGGCGGCCCCTACAGCCCCGTCTCCGGAAGTTGGGCGCTCTCGGGAGACGGAAGGGGACAGAGCCCCTTCCCTACAGGGTGGTCTATCGATACATGAGAGGTTCTGGGGGAAACCCTCTCCGTCACGGCTTCGCCGTGCCACCTCTCCCAAAGGGAGAGGCAAG
>CAMXNV010000112.1 GCA_947245315.1 uncultured Oscillibacter sp.
GGGACCGGAGGGGCGGGGAGCTTCTCTGCAAGCCCCCTGTCTGCGCGGAGGAGCTGTCCGCGGTCCTGGACTACGCGGAGGGCCGCTGGAAGCGCCTGAGCCTCTTCGCCGTCAGCTTGGGGGCCTATTTCAGCCTCCTGGCCTGCCCGGGGCGGAGGCTCTCCCGGGTCTGGTTCCTCTCCCCGGTGGTGGACCTGGCGCGGCTGACCCGGGACATGATGGGCTGGTTCCAGATTTCCGAGGACCGCCTGGAGGCGGAGGGGGCCGTCCCCACCCCCATGGGGCAGATTCTCTATTGGGACGACTATTGCTATATCCGGCGGCGTCCTATTGACCGCTGGCCCTTCCCCACGGACATCCTCCGGGGCGCCGGGGACGGTCTGGTGGCGGAGGAGACCGTCCGGGCCTTCGTGGAGCGCTTCTCCTGCCGCCTGCGGATCGTGGACGGCGCGGAGCACTGGTTCCACACGCCGGAGGAACTGGAAGCCCTGTCCCGCTGGCTCCGGGAGACGGGACGGTGACCGATTTGGAAGAGGGAGGTCTCGATATGCGGGACGAGGAAATCCTCTTACGGCGGGAGACGCCGGAGGAAAGGCCCTCCGGCATCTGCATCCAATACGCGGAGGGCTTCGGCGAAGTCACCGAGGCGGTTGTGCGGAAAATTCTCAAAAATGTGCGCAAGGGCGTTTACCAACACCTGTATTTGGCCCTGGATCCCGGCGGGGAGTCCACTTTCCTGCAAATGGCCGCCGGGGGCGGCTGCATCGCGCTGTCTATCGGCGAGGAGAGATGCCAGGAGAACCGCGTCTCCTGGACGGTTTATCAAAGCTATGATCCCCGCTATTCGGTGTCGGCGGAAGCGGCCCCCATCCGATGGGGCCAAGACGTCTTCCTGAAAAGGTATACAATTCAGGACCCGGCGCTGGCCTTGCGGGGGATCGAGTGGTTTATCCGGACGGGAACGCCCTACCCGGGAATGGACTGGGCGCGGCACGGCGGCTTCCCTTCAAACTCCGGTTGACAACTTCCCAACTTTTCTGTAAAATAGAAGCCGCGAGTAAGACAGACAGCCGCGTAGGCAGGCCGAAAGGCCGTCCATGAGGAAAGTCCGGGCTCCACAGGGCAAGGATAACGGGTAACGCCCGCCGAAGGCGACTTCAGGAAAAGTGCAACAGAGATATACCGCCATTGCGGCAAAACCGTGCTGATAAAGGTTTCAGACACATCCGCCCTGCGGCATCCGCGTAAGCGGGCCGCAGGAGACGGGGGGAAAGTGTGAAAGGGGGGCGGAGCCCCGCCTTTCAATTGCAATAAACCCCGCCTCAGCGGACGCGATCTCGAAGAGATCGCTCTACACCCTTATCATTGCGGCTTTGCCGCAATGGTAAGGGTGGAAAGGCGAGGTAAGAGCTCACCCATCGGCTGGGAACAGTCCGATGCTGTAAACTCTATCCGGAGCAACACCGGCATGGGAGCATCGGGGTTCGCCCCCGAAAGGCTGGCCCGGCCGCTCCCGGGGTGGCTGGAGCGCGCTGGCAACAGCGCGCCTAGATAGATGGCTGTCAAATACAGAACCCGGCTTACAGTTTTGCTCGCAATATGTGAGGACCGTCCGCATGACCTGCGGGCGGTCCTCTTTTTCTGGTCCGCGATTTCCTCGAACACCCTCTAGGGCCTCCGGCCCATCTCCTTCTGTAGTTGGCTCCACCGCTCCTGGTCGGTCATCAGCCGCTCCCGCAAGTCCGGGGAAATGTCTTCCAGCCAGTACTGCTCAATTTCCTTGACCTTATAGTCTCCGCGCCAGTCGTAGACCATATAGGGCTTCTCCGGCCAGCGGGTGCGGACTACTACCTCGTTGTGCCCGTCCCGGTCGATGTCCTCTACCGCGGCGTTCAGGCAGCCCTCCGCCAGCAGGATGTCCTCCCTGTTTGTCCACTCAAATGTCTCCCGGTCCCACTCCCCGGTCCAGAAACGGTAATCGCGGAGAAAAACCTTTCCTCTGGGTTCGCCATAGGGGTCCGGGTAATCGTTCTCGCCGGCGTAGTGGACCTCGTCATACCAGAACAGCGGGCTGCTCTCCACCTCATGCTGCCCGTCCGGCGTCTCCCCCAGGAATACGCCGTAAAATTGACAGGCGCTGACCGTCCCCTCACAGGTCCGCCTGTTCCACCGGCAGTCCAGAAGATAGGCCAGTTTTTTCCCCTGCTCATTTTGCAGGTCAATGCCCTTGAAGTCCACACCCTCCCCGCATTTCAGCCGGAGCAGGTGCCCCTCCTTTTCTACATACAGGTAGTTCTCATTTCCCACCGTCTCCTTAAAGACAATCGTGCCCTTCCACTGCCCGGCGGCGTAGGTGCTGCAATACCAGACCGCCCCCAGGACTGCCGCCAGCATCAGCGCCAGGACCAGAAGCGTCTGCCGGGCGCGCCTCCGCCGCTCCGATCTCAGGCTTTCCCGGGAAAGCTCCAGCAAGTTTTGCACAGGCTCTTCCTCCTTTATCCGCTCAATGTTCTCTTCCCTTCTCCGGCAGGCCATCAGCTCCTCCACCCCCAGCCCCAGGGCCTCCGCCAGGGGCTCCAGCAGCGTCACGTCCGGGTAGCTCAGGGCCCGCTCCCATTTGCTTACCGCCTTGTCCGTCACATGGACTCGGGCCGCCAATTCCTTTTGCGTCAGCCCGGCGGCCTTCCGGTTCCCGGCGATAAAATTTCCGAATTGCTGTCTGTTCATGGGCTTCACCTCCCCGTCAGTGTACTCCAAAGCCGGGAAAAAAAGCAACCGACCAGTGGTAGAATCCGGCGGATTCCGCCGGTTCCAAGTGTTTTCGGGCTCAGGAAAATTTTTTCTCAGCCGCCATTTTTTAAGGTTAGCCTAAGAAATGCCCTGTATGATGCCCCCATCCTCTTCAAGGAAAGGAGCGCAGTCATGAAACCTCGGCACGAGTGGAAGCACGAGATCACCGCCGCCGACCGCCTGATTCTCTCCGCCCGCCTCTCGGCGGTGGCCCGGAGGGACAGCCACGGGCGGGACGGCCGCTATGAGATTCGGAGCTTGTACTTCGACGATCCCCGGGACACGGCCCTCCGGGAGAAGCTGGACGGCGTGGCCCGACGGGAGAAGTTCCGAATACGCTGCTACGGCGGCGACGCCTCGTACATCTGCCTGGAGAAAAAGATCAAGCAGGACGGCCTGTGCGGCAAGCGGTCCGTCCTCCTCAGCGCCCAGGAGGTCCAACGCATTCTGGAGGGGGACCTGGGCTGGATGGCCGGCTGCGGCAGGCCTTTGGTCCAAGAGTTCCTCTGCAAGATGCGGGACGGCGGCCTCCGCCCCAAGACCATTGTGGACTACACCCGGGACGCCTACGTCTTCCCCGCCGGAAACGTGCGGGTCACCCTGGACTACAACATCCGCACCGGCCTGGCGTCCACGGATTTCTTCAACCCCGCCTCCCTTACCGTCCCCGCCGGGGACGCCCCCGCGATCCTGGAGGTGAAGTGGGACGAATTTCTCCCGGACGTCATCCGGGCTGCCGTCCAGCTCCCCGGGCGGCACACCTCCGCCTTTTCCAAGTACGCGGCCTGCCGCGTTTACGGATAACTGAGAAAGGAAGCGACGAACATGACATTTCAAGACATTTTTAAGTCCAGCTTTTTGGAGAACGTCAGCGGCGTCAGCCTGCTGGACATGAGCCTGGCCCTGCTTCTGGCCTTTGGCCTGGGGCTGTTTATCTTCCTGGTTTACAAGAAGACCTTCACCGGCGTGATGTACTCCTCCAGCTTCGGCGTGACCCTGGTGGCCCTGACCATGATCACCACCATGGTGATTCTGGCCGTCACCAGCAACGTGGTGCTGTCCCTGGGCATGGTGGGCGCGCTGTCCATCGTCCGCTTCCGCACGGCTATTAAGGAGCCTTTGGACATCGCCTTTCTCTTCTGGGCCATTGCCGTGGGCATCGTTCTGGCGGCGGGGCTGATTCCCCTGGCGGTCTTCGGCAGCGTGATAATCGGCGTGACGCTGTTGGTACTGGTGAACCGGAAGTCCCGCTGCGATCCCTACATTGCCGTCCTGCAATGCGACGGCCAGGACAGCGAGGCCCGGGCGGAGGAGTACCTCCGGCAGAACACCCGCCGCTGCGTGGTGAAGAGCAAGACGGTTCAAAAGGACGCCGTGGAGCTCCACTTCTAGATTCGCCTCAGGGACGAGGGCACCGGCTTCGTCAACGCCCTGGCGGACCTCCCCGGCGTCCGCAGCGCAGTCCTTGTAAGCTACAACGGCGACTACATGGGGTAATTCTTTTTCTTGTAAGAAAAAGAATCAAAAAGAACTTTAGCTCGCTCTAGGGGTCTGGTAGAGAACCAGATCGGAGCGACGGAAACGTAGAACTGCGATTCAGGAGGTCCTTATGTCGACCCACAAATACATAGACCGGCTTTGCGCCGCCGCGTTGGCTCTCTGCCTGCTGCTGACCGTTCTCTTTATGAACGGCAAGGCTTTAGGGCTCCGGTCCGCCGGATCTGCCTTGGGCTATGAGTCCCGGCTGTTTGACACAGAGCGGGTCCACACCCTCGACATCGTCATGGACGACTGGGAGGGATTTCTGGAGACCTGCGAGCAGGAGGAGTACGCCCAGTGCTCCGTGGTCATCGACGGCGAGGCCTATCAGAACACCGCCATCCGGGCCAAGGGCAACACCTCCCTGACTATGGTCTCCTCTATGGACAGCGACCGCTACAGCTTCAAGCTGGAGTTTGACCACTATAACGAGGGCGGGACCTACTACGGCCTGGATAAGCTGAGCCTGAACAATATCATTCAGGACACCACCTATTTGAAGGACTACCTCACCTACTGCATGATGGGGGCCTTCGGCGTGGACGCCCCCCTTTGCAGCTATGTCTTCATCACGGTGAACGGTCAGGACTGGGGGCTCTACCTGGCTGTGGAGGGCGTAGAGGACGGTTTCCTCCGCCGGAACTACGGCAGCGGCTCCGGCGCTCTTTACAAACCGGACAGCATGAGCTTCGGCGGAGGCCGGGGCAATGGCCGGGACTTCCGCATGGAGGACCTGGAGGACCTTGGAGAGATGTTCCCCTCTCCCCCGGACGGGCAGGCCTTTGGCGGTAGGCCCTCCGGAAGCTGGGACGGCCAGGCCCCGGAGGACCTCAGCGGCCCCGGCGCATCCGGCGGCCAAGCCCCAGGGAGCCAACGCTTTCCCGATGGCTTTGGGGACGGAAATCCGGAGGCCCCAGGCGCTTCCGGCAGTCCTGACGGCGAGGCTCCGGAAACCCGGAGCAGTAGACCCGGGGCCCCCGGAAACCAGGGCGGAGGGCCAGGCGGCTTCGGAGGCATGGGCGGCGACGATGTGAAGCTCCGGTACATCGACGAGGACCCGGACAGCTACTCCAATATTTTTGAAAACGCCAAAACGGACATCTCCAAGGCGGACCGGACCCGCCTCATCGCCTCCCTGAAAGCCCTCAGTGAGGGGGAAAACCTGGAGGAGATTCTGGATATAGACGAGGTTCTCCGCTACTTCGTGGTGCACAATTTTGTCCGCAACGGCGACAGCTACACCGGCTCCATGGTTCACAACTACTACCTCTACGAGGAGGAGGGCCGCCTGTCTATGATTCCCTGGGACTACAACCTGGCTTTCGGCACCTTCCAGGCCGGGGACGCGGACGGCGAGGTCAACGCCCCCATTGACTCCCCGGTGGACGGAGGAGACAGCCGCCCCATGGTGGATTGGATTTTCAGCACACCGGAGTACACGGAGCTGTATCACCAGTATTTCCAGGAGTTCCTGGAGACCGTAGACCCCGAGGAGCTGATCGGCCAGGCCGTGGAGCTGATTGCCCCCTACGTAGAACGGGACCCCACCCGCTTTTACGCCTACGAGGAGTTTGAGACCGGCGTGGAGGCCCTCCGGACCTTCTGCCGCCTCCGGGCGGAGAGCATACAGGGGCAGCTGGACGGCGCCATTCCCTCCACCGAGGAGGGCCAGGCGGCGGACGCCTCCGCCTTGGTGGACGCCTCCTCCCTCCGCCTCTCGGACATGGGGACCATGAACCGGGGCGGCGGCTCCCCCGGCGGTCCCGGCGGCGGGCAGTTCCCTGCGGCCCCGTCCGGTCTCCCGGAGGACCTCCCGGCCATGGGAGACGCGGAGACCCTCCGCTCCGGCCCCCCGGAGGGCTTTGGAGGGGGCGGCTTCCCCGGCGGCGGGCGGGCTCCGGAGAACCCCGGCGGAAGCGCCTGGCTTCCGGCGGCGGGCTCCCTGGCCCTGCTTCTGGCGGGACTGCTGTTCGCCCTCCTCTACCGGCGCAGAAAAGAATAGAACCCGCGCCGCCGTTTGGGGCTTCTCCCCCAGCGGCGGCGCTCTTGTGCTCTCTTCTACAGATAACACAAAACAAATATTTTGTTTATAAATTGGGGAAAAAAAGAGCGAGGGCCCCTCCCCGGCCAAATCTCTCCTTGCCTATGCCGGGCAAATATCGTATAATAACTACACCTGAATCTTCTGGGAGGGCTGCCGGATATGAAACGCGACAAAAAGGAACTCCGCGCCTACAAGCGGAGCAAGCGGTTCATCCGCCTGATGCCCTTCCTCATCGACCTGTTCGCCGTGAAGGATGGACGGCTCCGCCTGGGACGGCTGTGGCTGCTGTCCTCCCTGCTGGACGATGCAGAGGACACAGTGAATCGCTATGAGGACAAGTTCTGACCCGGTTCCCAAGGGCAAAAAAGATGGAGGCTGTCTCAATTCCCCGCGGCTGCGGGGCGCTGAGAGGGCCTCCATCGTTTTATTGACGCCGGTTTTCGGGGTCCTCAGTTGGACTCCCAGTTGTGCCAGACGTTCTGCACATCGTCGCTGTCCTCCAGCATATCGATGAGCTTTTGCATATTTTTCAAATCCCCCTCGCTGCTGAGGGTGATGTAGTTCTGGGGCACCATTTCCACGTCGGCGTTGACAAAGCTGTATCCCTTCTCCTCCAGGGCCTTGACCACATCGTTGAAGGCGTCCGGGTCACAGGTGATCTCCAGGGCCGGGCCGTCCGCCTCAAAGTCCGCGGCCCCCGCGTCCAGGGCGTCCATCATCACCGTTTCCTCGTCCAGTTCCCCGTCCTCGTTGTCTATGACAATGACGCCCTTTTTGTCAAAGGACCAGCTGACGCAGCCGATGGCCCCCAGGTTGCCGTTGCACTTGTCAAAGGCGTGGCGGACCTCCGGGGCGGTGCGCTGGCGGTTGTC
>CAMXNV010000113.1 GCA_947245315.1 uncultured Oscillibacter sp.
GCGGAAATCGCCCAGCGGAAGGAGGTCCGCTTCGTCATGATCGCGGGACCCTCCTCCTCCGGCAAGACCACCTTCTCCCACCGGCTCTCCACCCAGCTCCGGGCCTGCGGCCTCCGGCCCCATCCCATCGCCACGGATAACTATTTCGTCAACCGGGACAAGACCCCCCGGGACGAGAATGGGAACTACGACTTCGAGGGCCTGGGGGCCATGGACGTGGAGCAGTTCAACCAGGACTGCATCCGCCTGCTGAACGGGGAGACGGTGGAGATTCCCACCTACAACTTCAAGAAGGGCGCCCGGGAGTACAACGGGAACTTCCTCACCCTCAAGGACGGGGACGTGCTGGTCATCGAGGGCATCCACTGCCTGAACGATCAGTTTACCCACGCCCTGCCCAAGGAGAGCAAGTACAAGATCTATATCAGCTGCCTGACCACGCTGAACATCGACGATCACAATCGAATTCCCACTACGGACGCCCGGCTCCTCCGGCGGATCGAGCGGGACGCCCGGACCCGGGGCTACAGCGCCCAGGCCACCATCAAGATGTGGCCCTCCGTCCGGCGAGGGGAGGAGAACAACATCTTCCCCTTCCAGGACAGCGCGGACAAGGTCTTCAACTCCGCCCTGATCTACGAGACGGCCCTTTTGAAGCCCTATGTCCAGCCTCTGCTCTTCGGCGTCCCCCGGGACAGCGAGGAGTACATTGAGGCCAAGCGCCTCTTGAAATTCCTGAACTACTTCCTGCCCATTCCTGCGGACAACATCCCCAAGACCTCCCTCCTGCGGGAGTTCATCGGCGGGGGCTGCTACCACGTCTGAGCGGGCGGGGGAATTGCTCCGGTTTGCAGAGAACAGCAGGGCCAGCCTTTTAGGCTGGCCCTGCTTTTTGTCATTCCGTGTAGCCCTTTGCGTCGAAGGTATAAGTTTTTCCGTCTATGGTGCGGGTAGTGCTCCGGAGGTATTCGCCCCCGGCGGTCCGGTAGCGCCAGCCCCCGTCGTCCTGGGTCCAGCCCTGGAGGCTGACCCCCTCGTAGAGGCTGCTGTTCAAGCCGATGGCCTTCCGGGTTGCGTCGTCCTGGAAGTGCCACCACTCCGAGCTGAGGCCGGTCATGCCCACGCCGGTCATGTAGCCCTCCAGCAGCTTGGCGTTCAGGTTGTTCAGGTAGGTCTCGGAGTACCAGCTCAGATCGTGGATCACGCTCTGCATCTCCAGCTCCCCGCTGCCGTCCAGCTTCTCCAGGGTCAGGTCCAGGGCGATGCCCCGGTTGTGGGAGGAGATGGTCCTGGCCAGGAAACTCCCCAGGTTGAAGCGCCCGTTGTCCGTCATGAGCCCGGAGAGGGTCATGCCCACCCGGTCCCCGTTCTCCCGGAGGGCGGGGTCCCGGAGCTGCTTCTCCGTGGTGTCGTAGGAGAAGCGGGTGGCCCGCTGGGGGCGGAAGGCCTCGTAGATTTTCAGCCGGAGCCCGTCGGCCTGGGCGGCCTGGGCGGCGGTGAGGAGCTTCTTGGCGCAGGGGTACAGGTAGGGCGCCAGGAAGCCGCCGTCCTCCGTCCGGACGTCCTCGTAGCCCGGGAGGACCTGGTGGGTCACCTCCCGGATGGGGGAGCCGTGGACGGCGAAGAGGGAGTCGTAGCTGTTGGTGATGTCGTAGGAGCAGTAGTCCCCCACGTACTCCGGCAGGTTAATCATGCAGAACCGGCTGTCCACCCAGCCGTACTCCTCCCCGTGGCGCACCCGGAACCAATCCCCCGCCTCCGCCAGGACGCACAGGGCCGTCCCGCCCGGGACGGAGGCCAGGCGGCCCTGCCCGCCGGGGTCCTCGTAGAGGGTCAGGTCCTGGATGGGCCAGACGGTGCCGTAGAGCGGGGACACGGAGGCCCAGAGGGAGACCTCCTCCGCCTGGTCCTGCTCACCGTTTTGATTCACGGCGGCGACGCGGAAGCGGTTGTAGGACCCGGAGCCCAGCCGCCCGGCGTCATAGCGCATATGTTCCTCCGGCGGCAGCCGGACCAGGGTCTCCCAATCGCCGCCGTCCCAGCGCTGGACGGCGAAGTAGAGGCACTGAGTGCCCTCCCACTCCAGGGCGAAGACCCGGGGCGAGGTCTCCTGGTATGTAAGGTTCAGCCGCCCGCCGCTGGGCAGGTTCGGGTCCCCGGCCCTCGCCGGGGAGGCGGCGGGCCCGAAGAGGAGAAAGCCCCGGCGCTTCCAGCCCGCCCGGACGGTGAGCCGCGCCCCCTCCTCCGAGGGAACCGTCAGCTCCCCCTCGCCGGTGAGGGCCAGGGGGACGCCGCCAGGGGTGGCGGGGGTGACGGTGTCCCCGGTCCGGAAGACCTGGAAGACCTCCCCCTCCCCGGTCCAGCGGAGGAGGGTCCCCCCGTCACCCGGGAGGGCCGTGACCTCCGGGGCCTCCGGGGCCTCCGGGGCCTCGGGCAGGACGAGCTTGGCCCGGAAGGACTTCCAGCTGGTCACGTGCCGGGGCTTGCCGAAGAGGCCCTTCCGGTCCGCCACGGCCCGGACCCGGACCGTCAGCTCCTCTCCCGCCGGGAGGCCGGAGAGCTTCAGGGCCGGGACGGCGGAGCGCCGGGTCTCCCGGGTTTCGCCGCAGGAAATCTCCGTCTCGTAGAGGGCCGGGGGCGTGGAGGTCTGGGGCCAGTAGAGCTCCACGGCCCCGTCACCGTTGAGGCAGACCAGCAGGTCTCCCTCCTCAAACCTGGGCCGTCCGCTGCCCCGGGTGAGGAAAAAGGCGGCCAGCAGCAGCGCCAGCAGGGCGATGCCCGCCGCCGTCCAAGCCCGGATCAGACGCTGCATCTGCACCCGGGTCTTTCGATGTCTATATCGTGGTCGTGTATATCGCCGTCTCGTAATCCGCACCTCGTTCCGTGCAAAGGGTACGTGACCCGGCCTCCGGGGGGAGGCTTGGACACAAGGAAATGATACACCCAATCATGGGAAAGTCAAGTGAAAAAGCCCGGAGCGAAGAAAAGGAACCGCCCCGGAGGCCCGCCCGGGGAAACAAGGCGGCCCCAGCCTGAGGCCGGGGCCGCGGGATGGATGAGGGGGGAAAGGCTTACGCCGCAGGGAGTACCAGGACCTGGCCGATCTGGATGGAGGCGGGGTCCTTGATGGTGGAGGTATTGGCCTCGTAGATGGCTCCCCACTTGACGCCGGTGCCGTAGACCTTCTGGGAGATGCTCCAGAGGCAGTCACCGGCCTTTACGGTATAGGTGCCCTCGGCGGGAGCGGGGGCAGGCTCGGGAGCGGGCTCCGGCTCCGGTTCGGGGGCGGGCTCGGGCTCGGGAGCGGGTTCGGCGGTGGGCCCGCCGGACTGCTCCTGCTCAGGGGGCACGGCGGTTTCGGAGGCCTCCTCCTCGTCCAGCGGGGGCAGGATGCCCTCAGCCCGCAGGGCGGGGCCGTTCAGGGAGGCCACGTTGGGGGTCCGGCCGTCCTCGCTGGCGGGGATTTCGATCTCACCGGCGCGGACCTTCTCATAGATCAGGTCCTTCTGGGGATCGTCCAGGTCGGCGCCCACGATCTTCCAGTTGTTGTCCACCTCGGGCATCAGGGGGCCGTCCAGGGACTCCACGTACTCGGTAATCATGTCGCGGACCGCGCCGCCCTCATAGACCACGTCCTTCTCGTCCAGGAGGCCCGCGGAGACCAGGCCGCCGTAACGGTAGTTGTTCAGGGCCAGGATCATGGTGTCCGTGTCCTTCATGGGCTGGCCCTTGTAGACCACGTTCTGGATCCGGGACCCGGCGGGCTTGGAGATGTCGATCTCGTAGTCCAGTCCGGCGAACATGTCGTAGTTGTACAGCCGGATATTGGGGTTGAAGCTGATGGTCACGTCTCCGGGCTGGTACTGGTTGAAGAAGTTGCCCGCCTTTTCCTCCATGATGGCCTTCATCTGTTTTCCGGTGACCTTGACTCCATAGAGGGTATTGTCATATTTGTAGATCTTCACGCTGTCCCGATGGAGGAAGGGACCCGCCTGGAGGTTGCTGGTGGCGTCAAACAGGGCGGCCAGGGAGACGTCGGCCCCCGCCCGCTCCATCTGGACCTTGTTCACCAGGTCGGTCACCGCGTCGTCCTCCAGGACGGCGGTGGGGATGCCCGGGAGGAACTCCAGGGGATCGATGAACGTCTGTCCCACGGTGCCCACTTCCCGGGAGGCCAGCTCCAGGCTCTTCTCGTGGAGGTCCTTGAACTCCGCCAGGAAGTCCGGGTCCGGGGTGACGGCGGAGCAGTCGATGAGCTCGCCCTGGGCCTTGTCCACGGCCCAGCCGTCGCCGTCGGGTTTCAGGGTCAGGGTGACCTTGCTGACGAATTCGCCGTTGGTGCCGGGCTCCAGGACGGGGATGCCCCCGATGGTCTCGTCCACCTTAGCGTGGGCGTGTCCGATGAACAGGGCGTCCATCCGGCCGCCGTAGGTCTCGGCCACTTCCTTCATGCCGGCGCAGCCATATTCGCCGTCCAGGCCATAGTGCACGGAGCCCACGATGACGTCCGCCTGGCCCTCCAGCTCGTCCAGGATCTTGCCGATCTCCTCCTTGGGTTCCGTGATCTTCATGTTGTCATAGTGTCCGGGGTCAGACTTCTCCCACTGGGGGATGTGGGGGGCGTCCACGCCGAAGACGGCCACCTTCACGCCGTCCACCTCGAAGATATTGTAGGCGTCGATCCAGCGCTTCCCGTCGGCCTTGTAGAAGTTGCCGCCCAGGGTCGCGCCCTCGAACTCCTCGATTTCCTTGGTGGTGTACTTGAAGTCGAAGTTGAACTCGTGGTTCCCCAGGGTCCAGGCGTCGTACTCAAGGTAGTTCATGGCCTGGATCATGGGATGGGGCTTCTCGTCCAGGAAGGACTGGATGTAGTTGGCCTGGGTGGTGTCGCCGGTGTCCAGCAGGAGCAGGTTGGGGTCCTTTTCCCGCTCCGCTTTGATGACAGCGGCCGCGTGGGCCATACTGGTCTTGGCCTCTTTGTTCGAGGCATAGTCAAAGGGGTTGACCATGCCGTGCAGGTCGCTGGTCTGGAGAATGGTGATGGTTTTGCCCTCCTCCTCCGCCGCCAGGGCGGGGACGGACAGGCCCGCCAGCATCGCCAGGACCAGCACCAGTGCAAGGAACGCTCTGCGCCCGGTCTTTTGCATGTGATGACCTCCCATTTTTAAATTCCTCTCCGCGAGATTCGAGAGATTTTATTATACGACGTTTTCGGGCAATATGCAATAGAGCGCCGGAAAGATTTTCGGGCACTTTAGAAAAAGAGCACAAAGATTCTGGAAACCCCTGTGTTCCCGGCCGGCTCCGCCTCCGGAGGCCCTACGGCGGTCCGGAGGGCGGGGAGCCGATTTTGTTGAAAATGACGATTGACTTCACCCCTTTAAAGCTGTATAGTACAAAAGCGTCAACTGTTCCACCGTCAATCAGAGAGGAGCTTTTCCCGATGTGCAGTCAGATTTCCTCCCTCCGGGGCGCCTATTACCGCTTTATGAAGGTCCGCTACGCGGGCCGTTTTGAGCGTGGAGAAAAGGCGTCCGGCTGAACAGCGACCGTTTTGTAATGGAAGGCGGCTCTGTCCACGGACGGGGCCGCCTTTTGTGTTGCAAAATCCCACACATGAAAACAAGGAGATTGGTAAAGATGAAAAAGAACGTACTCGCGCTGATCCTGACCCTGGCCATGGCCCTGAGCCTGGCCGCCTGCGGCGGCGGTTCCTCCGGCGGCTCCGACAGTTCCTCCGGCGGCTCCGGAAGCTCCGGCGATTCCGGCAGCTCCTCCGGCGGGGACGCCCAGGTCTACAACATCGGCATCTGCCAGCTGGCCCCCCACCCGGCCCTGGACGCCGCCACCGAGGGCTTCCAGGACGCCGTGAAGGCGGCCTTCGGAGAGGACGGAGTCAAAATTGATCTCCAGAACGCGGCGGGAGACAGCAATACCTGCGCCACGATTATCAACGGCTTTGTCTCCGGAAATGTGGACCTGATTATGGCCAACGCCACGGACGCCCTCCAGGCCGCCGCCTCGGGCACCTCCGACATTCCCATCCTGGGCACCTCCATCACGGAGTACGGCGTGGCCCTGGGCCTCAAGGACTTCACCGGCACCGTGGGCTCCAACATCTCCGGCACCTCCGACCTGGCCCCCCTGGACCAGCAGGCCGCCATGGTGAAGGAGTGGTTCCCCGACGCCAAGACCGTGGGCCTGATCTATTGCTCCGCCGAGAAGAACAGCCAGTA
Organism: uncultured Oscillibacter sp.; assembly: GCA_947245315.1. GTDB lineage: Bacteria > Bacillota > Clostridia > Oscillospirales > Oscillospiraceae > Oscillibacter. Next base: position 6,237 of record CAMXNV010000113.1, read on the forward strand.
CCAGGTGGACAACGTCCAGGAGAGCCTGGAGGGCCTGGGCTACACCTGCACCCAGTATCCCTTCTCCGACACCAACGACATGGCCTCCGTGGTCCAGAGCGCGGCGGACTCCAGCGACGTCCTGTATGTCCCCACGGACAATACCTGTGCCACAAACGCGGGAATTATTGATAACATCTGCCGCCCTATGCAGAAGCCCATCATCGCGGGAGAAGAGGGCATCTGCAACGGCTGCGGCGTGGCAACCCTGTCCATCAGCTACTATGACATCGGCTATAAGACCGGCGAAATGGCCGCGGAAATTCTCACCGGAAAGGCCAATATCTCGGAAATGCCCATCGAATACGCCCCCCAGTTTACCAAGAAGTACAACGAGGCCATCTGCGCCGACCTGGGCCTGACGCCTCCCGAGGGCTACGAGGCCATCGTAGTCGAGTAGGCCTTGTTTGAAAAATGTCAAAACGCCCAAGCGGCGGATCTTTTTCCGCCACTCTGCGTTAAATTTTCTTGCCGGGCGACAGCCCGCCTGCGAAAATTTGCCTTGATTGGCGAAAAAATCTCTCGCCGTTGGGCATTCCGCCATCTTTCAAACAAGGCCTAATTCCCAAGCGAGATGAGAGGGCCCGGCCCTCTTGTCTTCTCCCGGCGCCCCGGGGAGCCGCTCCACCCGGCCTCCCCGGGCCCGGGACGGAACAGGGGCCAAACCCTAGATGAGAGAGGTCATACGATTATGCTGAGTTTTATCAACGCCCTGCCCGGGGCCGTGGCCCAGGGGCTGATCTGGGGCATCATGGCCATCGGCGTCTACATCACCTATAAGGTTCTGGACATCGCGGACCTGACGGTGGACGGTTCCTTC
>CAMXNV010000114.1 GCA_947245315.1 uncultured Oscillibacter sp.
GCTCCTGGTCCGTGGGGTCCCGGTCCAGGCCGCCCACGGTGGTGGCGGTGAAGTCCCCGATGGCCTGAATGGAGTTGATGGCGAAGAGGAGCCCGATGGCCACGCAGGAGGGCAGGTCGAAGGTGACCCCGAAGTGCATCACCCGGGGCAGGGAGAGCCAGGCGGCGGAGCCCACCTCGGCAAAGGAGACCATGCCGAAGAGCATGGAAATCCCGTAGCCGCAGAGCATGCCGATCAAAATGGAGGCCAGCTTGCAGATGCCCCGCCCGTGGTTGTTCAGCAGCATGACAATGGCCAGGGTCAGCACGGCCACCAGCCAGTTCTGCCAGGAGCCGTACACCAGGGCCTCGGTCTGGCCCTTGGTCTCCACCACCAGCTCATAGGTGTTGGCGGTGCCTCCGGCCATGTAGTTGATGGCCGTGGGATAGAGGGACAGGCCGATGGTGAAGACCACGGTGCCCGTGATGACCGGGGGGAAGAGGAGGCGGATCTTCTTCACGAAGACCCCCACGATCACCGCCACGACGCCTCCCACGATCATGGCTCCCGCGATGGCCCCCACGCCGCCCCCGGTGGAGGCGATGGCCTGCATGCTGGGGACGTAGGCGAAGCTGACGCCCATGATGACCGGCAGGCCGGAGCCGAAGTATTTGTTGACGGGGTAGAGCTGGATGATGGTACACACGGCGGACATGACCAGGGAGGCCTGGATGAGCAGCACCCGGTCCGCCTGGCTGAGGCCGATGGCCCCGGCGATGATGATGGGGGGCGTGACGCAGCCCACGATCATCGCCACCAGGTGCTGGAGGGACAGGGAGACGGCGGAGCCCAGGGGGGGAATGCCTCGAAGCTGGAACAGCGTCTGCTGGCCGGAGGGGGTTCTCATGGCGGGGTTCTCCTTCCTGTTTCTTTATCTTCAGCAATCAGTAAACGCCGGAGCCTGGCGGCTGTCAGGCTCCGGAAAGGTCTACCTTTAGTTTACAGGAGAGCGGGGGACTTGTCAAGGAAGAAAGCGCGGTGGGGGTGTTCTAATCGGAGATTTTATTATGTAGGGGGCGGGCTCTGTCCCGCCCCGTCTTTCGGAAGCAGGGCACTTCCGGAGAAATGGCCTGGTCTGGGGACCAGGCCCCACAGGGTGTTCTACCTACAATAGAAGAAGTGTGGGGCCCGGTCCCTAGACCGGGCCATTTCCTCCGGAACCATGGCAGTCCCTGAGGAACGGGAGGGGACAGAGCCCCTCCCCTACAGGGTGTCCTATCGACAGAAAGGCAGATCCTGTGGGGCCCGGTCCCCAGACCGGGCCATCCTCCGGAACCACGGCAGTCCCGGAGATGTGGGGAGAGACCAAGCCCCTACATATTTCCCCGCCCCCTACTCGGAGGCCGGATCCAAGCTGCGGCTGAACTCACCGTCCACCAGGAAGCGGACCTCCTCCACCGCCTCCAGGGAGAGCAGGGAGTTCTCCAAAGCCCGGACGGCCATCTGGACGGCCCGGTTCTCCTGACCCTCCAGAAGGGCCGAGGAGAGGTTGATATAGCAGATGTCTTCCTCCAGCCAGACGGACTTCACCTGGAAGCCCTCGGGCAGGGGGGACGTCAGATCCCGGGTCTCCGGTTTGCCCTCCAGGGCCCGGGCCACGGCGGAGACCTGGGTGTCGCCCTCGTAGAGCTCCAGGGTGCGCTCCTCCGGGTGCAGGACGCCCTGGGGCGTGAGGACGTAGAGAAGTGCGTCCACGGTGCTGACCACGTCCTCCTCCGGGGAGAGGAGGACCTCCCGAATGTTGAGAATCTGCCGCTCCCGATAGGCCAGCTCCCGGCCCCGGACGGTGATCTGCACCGAGGAGATCTCCGGCACCTGGGACAGGGTCATGGCGATGGCGCTGTCCGCCAGGGTCAGGGCCACGCCGGACAGGGTCCCGTAGGGCGCGGACAGGTCCACCCGGGCCAGGCTGCCGCTGAGGGACAGGGAGAGCAGGGAGGTCCCCGCGGGCAGGGGGCTCTTCAGGGTCTCGTCGGTGGGGCCCTTCAAGAGCTCGTTCATCAGGGCCTCCGCCAGTTGGCGGGAGGTGCCGGTCTCGCCCTCGTAGAGGAAGACGGACTCCGTGCGGAAGGCGCCCTCCCCGGCGGAGAAGGTCAGGTCCGCCTCCTGGAAGTAGAGCTCGTAGGCGGTCCGGGCGGGCTCCTCCCTCCGGCAGCCCGGCAGGAGCAGCAGCAGGACCAGCAGCAGGACCAGCAGCAGGCAGAGACGGGTCTTCATGGTCCCTCCCTCCTCTCCAGCAGGGGCCAGCGGACCGTGAACACCGCGCCGCCCCCCGAGCGGTTGGCGGCCTCCACGGAGCCCCCCCGGCGCTTCACCGTGTCGCTGACGATGGAGAGGCCCAGGCCCGTGCCCCCGGCGGCCCGGGAGCGGGCCTTGTCCACCCGGTAGAAGCGCTCAAAGATCCGGGGCAGGTCCGCCTCGGGGATGCCCGCGCCGTTGTCGGAGACGGCGAGGACCACCTGGCTTCCCTCCCGGTCCAGGGAGACCTGGACGGAGCCGCCGATGGCGGAGTATTTGACGGCGTTGTCCGTTAGATTATAGATGACCTGGTGGATCTCATCCTTGGTGGCCAGGACCACGCAGTCCTCCCCGGCGGTATAGGTCAGGTCCACGCCCTTCTCCTGGGCCACTAGGTTCATCATCCGCATGACCTGTTCCAGCACCGGCAGGATGTCCACCGCCGCCGGGGGGTCCAGGACGCCGTTGTCCAGCCGGGTCAGGCGGAGGAGGTCCTCCGTGATGCGGGAGAGGCGCTCCGCCTCCCGGCCGATGTCCGTGACGAACTCCTTGGTGGTCTCCCGGTCGATGTTCTCCGTCTGCAAGATGGAGTCCGAGAGGAGGCGGATGGCCGCCAGGGGGGTTTTCAGCTCGTGGGACGCGTCGGACACGAAGCGGCGGCGGGCGGTCTCCGTGGTCTGGAGGCGGTCCGTCAGGCTGTTGAACTCATAGCCGATCTGGGCGATCTCATCCCGGCCCCGGATGTCCGCCCGGTGGCTGTAGGCCCCCTCCCGGACCTCCCGGATGGCGGTGAGGAGGAGGCCGATCTTGTGGGTCAGGGCCTTGGAGAGCACCAGGCTCAGCACCAGCACCAGGGCCCCCACCACGGCGGAGAGGCGCAGCAGGGTCTCCTGGAGGCCGGTGAGGAGCTCCGCCTGCTGGGTGTCGTACTCGTAGGCGTACACCGCGCCGATGATCTGGCTCTGGTACATCACCGGCGAGGAGGCCCGGCTCCGGAAGGCCCCCCGCTGATAGGTACAGCTGAACGCGTCGTAGCCCAGCAGGGCCCGGACGATCTCCGTGTACAGCGCCAGGCTGCCCACGGCGGAGTCGGTCTCCCGGGTGTCGTAGAGCACCCGGCCGGAGCCGTCGGTGACCAGGACGCGGCTCAGCCCGGCCTCCTCCGTCAGGGCCATGGCGTCGGAGACGTTCTCCTCCGTCAGCCGGGCCAGGCCGGAGAGGGAGTTCACCATGACGGAGACGCTGCTCTGGAGGTTGGTGGCCTTGGCGTGGAAGACCAGGTCCTCGGACACCAGCAGGGGATAGGTGTTCAGCAGCAGCAGCACCGCCAGGATGACCAGGATGTAGCTCAGGCCGAAGCGGAATTGGAGGCTCCCCCAATAGGGGCGGTCATTCCTTGAAATAGTACCCCACCCCCCACTTGGTCATGATGTGGTCCGGCTCCGCCGGGTTCTCCTCCAGCTTCTCGCGGAGGCGGCGGATGTGTACGTCCACCGTCCGGTAGTCCCCCGCGTAGCTGTAGCCCCAGACCACGTTCATCAGATTCTCCCGGCTGTAGACCCGCCGGGGGTTGCGCATCAGCAGCTCCACCAGGTCGTATTCCTTGGCCGTCAAATCCACGGGGTTCCCCGCCCGGGAGGCGCTGCGCTCCTCGGTGTTCAGGGTGATGCCCCCGGCGGTCAGGATGCTGCCCCGGCTCCTCTGGACCCCGGCGGCCCGGCGGAGCAGGGCCCGGACCCGGGCCTTGAGCTCCAGGATGTTGAAGGGCTTGGTCAGGTAGTCGTCCGCCCCGCACTCGAAGCCCATGAGCTTGTCCGCGTCCTCGCTCTTGGCCGTCAGCATGATGATGGGCACGTTGGAGAACTCCCGGATGCGCATACAGGCCTCCAGCCCGTCCACCTCCGGCATCATCAAATCCAATATGATGAGGTCCAGCTTCCCCTCCCGGGCCAGCTCCACGGCGGCGGCGCCGTCATAGGCGCACTCCACCTGATAGCCCTCGTTCTCCAGGTTGAACTTGATGCCCTTCACCAGGGTCCGCTCGTCGTCCACTACCAGTATCTTCATTCCGTCTCCTCCACAGTCACGAGTCCCTCCAGCGCCGCCAGCTTGGCCGGGCCGATGCCGGGGACCTCCGTCAATTCCTCCAGGGTTTTAAAGGGCCCCTTGGCCGCCCGGTGGGCCACGATTCTCTGGGCCAGCACCTCGCCGATGCCCGGGAGGGCCGTCAGCTCCTCCTCCGTGGCGGCGTTGAGGTCCAGGGGCTCCGGGGCCGGGCGGAGGGCCTCGATGGGGGCCGCGCGCTCCGTCTCCAGGGCGGCGGGGGCCCGGAGGGCCTGCCGGTCGTGGAAATAGAGCCCCAGGACCAGGCAGAGGAACAGCGCCGTCAGTCCCAGCAGGGCCCGCTCGCCCGGGGCGGTTTTTCTGTGTGTCTCCACAGTTGCGTTCCTCCGTTTTTTTTGCTATACTAGACGGGAAATCAGAAAACCCGCCGTAGCTATAGGAGTAGTATAACACATATTTTGGGGGATGGACATGAAAACGAAGCGCTTTTTATCAATTTTTTTCCTGGTCCTTCTGCTGGCGGGGCAGCTGACGGTCCCCGCTGAGGCGGCCCGGGTGTCGGACCCGGCGGTGGAGGCCAAGGCCGCCCTCCTGGTGGACCGGAAGACCGGGGCCGTGATCTACAGCCTCAACGAGCACAGCGAGCTCTATCCCGCCAGCCTCACCAAGATCATGACCTGCCTTCTGGTGCTGGAGGCCGTGGACGAGGGGCGGCTGACCCTGAGCCAGGAGATCACCGCCACCCCCTCGGCCCTGGAGGGCCTGGCGGAGGACGGCAGCACCGCCGGCATTGAGGCGGGGGAGATTCTGACGGTGGAGGAGCTCCTCTACTGCCTGATGGTGGTCTCCGCCAACGAGGCCGGGGCCATCCTGGCGGAGAAGGTCTCCGGCACCGTGGACAGCTTCGTGGACCGGATGAACGCCCGGGCGGCGGAGCTGGGCTGTGAGAACACCCACTTCATGAACCCCCACGGCTACCACGACTCCCAGCACTACACCTCCGCCTGGGACCTGTACCTCATCACCCGGGCGGCGCTGGAGTACCCCATGTTTATGAACGTCTGCGACGCCGCCTCCCACACCGTGCCGGCCACGAACGTCTCCGGCGAGCGGCAGCTGAACAACACCAACTTCCTGATCCGCAGCGGCCGGGATTACTACAACCCGGACGTCCACGGCGTCAAAACCGGGTCCCACTCCCAGGCGGGCAACTGCCTGGTCACCACGGCCCAGCACGCCAGCATGGACCTGCTCTGCGTCATCCTGGGGGCGGACCGGGTCCAGAAGGAGGACGGAAGCTGGTGGACCTACAGCTTCGACTACACCAATAAGCTCTATGACTGGGCCTTTGGGAACTTCTCCTACCAGACCGTTTTAAAAGAGGACGACGTGGCCGGGGAGGCCCCAGTGTCCCTCTCCTCCACGGACCACGTGACCCTCCGCCCGGCCAAGGCGGTGGAGCTCCTCCTGCCCAAGGGGGTGACGCCCGAGGACCTGGAGAAGGCCATCGCCCTGAAGTCCGACCCAGTGGAGGCCCCCATCGCCGAGGGGGACGTGCTGGGCACCCTGACCGTCAGCCTGGACGGGGAGGAGTGCGCCACCGTGGACCTCCTGGCCCTGACGGACGTGGAGGCCTCCCGGCTGCGGATCTTCTGGCGGGACCTGAAGAATTTCTTCTCTACCACCATGGCGAAGGTGATCCTGGCCGTGGCCCTGGTGCTGGCTGTTCTTCTCGGCGGGTGGAAGCTGCTGTTCAGCCGCCGCCGCTACCGGTACGGCCGCAGCGTGGGCGGCGGGGTGCGGAGAGGGAGCTACCGCGGAGGGCGAAAGCGCCGTTAAAGCCATCGGGAGACTGCCGAAAGACTATAGATTTAAAACGAGAGAAACCCTTCCTGGGTTTCTCTCGTAGCTCTTTTCCTTCCCGGCGAAGGATCCTTTGCCGTTTTTCGACAGCCTCAGACCGCCCCCCCAGGGGGCGGTCTTCCTTTTCGGGACGTTACAGGTAGGTCACCAGTTCCTCCAAAGGCTTACGGTCCGTATGGAGCCGGGCGGGGTGGGCGCCCTCGGCGGGGTAGCCCAGGGGGAGCATGGCGATGGGGAAGGTCCCTGCCATCTCCGGGAAGGCCGCCAGGAGCTTGTCCGGCTCGAACATGCCCACGTAGGTGGTCCCCAGGCCCAGGTCCGCGGCCTGGAGCATCATCTGGGTGACGGCGATGGCGGCGTCAATTTCCCCGTGGTCCTTTCCGTCGGTCTCCCGCTTCCAGGAGACGGAGCCGTCGTAGGCCACCACCAGGATCACCGGGGGGTGGAAGTGGGCGGCGGTGCAGCCGTCGGCCTTCTCCAGAGCCTCTGGGGTCCGGAGGACGAAGATGCGCTGGGGCTGGTTGTTGTGGGCGGTGGGGGCGTTCCGTCCGGCCTCCAGGATGAGGTTCAGCTTCTCCGGCTCCACGGGCCGGGCGTCGAACTTACGGAGGGAGTACCGGGCGGCGGACAGGGCTTGAAAATCCATGGGAGTTTCCTCATTTCTTGTTAGAATATAGGTAAACCATAGCATAAGGTTTGGGAAAAAGCAAGGGGGGGAGGGATTGTAGGGGCGGACCTGCGTGTCCGCCCTTCTCCCGGAATTTGGGTGCTTCCTGTAGAAGGGCGGACACATAGGTCCGCCCCTACGTCCCTCTCTTAATGGCCCGGTCAGGGGACCGGGCCCCACAAGGTATTCTATCGGTAGAACACCCTGTAGGGGGCGGG
>CAMXNV010000115.1 GCA_947245315.1 uncultured Oscillibacter sp.
AACTCCCGGCCTGATGGTCCCAAACCACCCGCGCTACCAACTGCGCTAATCCCGGATACCATACTTCGCCGGCGGCTTCGCCCTCCGCGCCCAGGGCCGCAGATTTGAAACACTCCGGCGCGCCGTTTTCCATCATCGGCGCCACTTACTATTTTACGAATTTCTCCGCCAAAGTCAAGGCGAAAAAATGTAAGTGAAAAAATTTATGTCCATCCCGCCAAGCCCGGCCCGTTTGTGCTATAATCAAACTGGAAGCGGCGCTCCGGGCATTTACCTCACCCCGCCGTTTTCCAGGAGGAGGTCAATTCTTATGTGGATTCTCATGGCATTCGGCTCCGCGCTCTTCGCGGGACTCACGGCAATTCTGGCCAAGTGCGGCATCCGGCGGACGGACTCCACCGTGGCCACGGCCATCCGGACCATCGTCGTCCTGCTCTTTTCCTGGGTCATGGTGTTCCTCACCGGCGCTCAGGCCGGGCTGGGGGACCTCGGAGGCCGGACCCTGCTGTTCCTGACGCTGTCCGGCCTGGCCACCGGGGCCTCCTGGCTGTGCTATTTCCGGGCGTTGCAAATCGGGGACGTGAACAAGGTCACCCCCATCGACAAAAGCAGCACGGTGCTCACCATCCTCCTGGCCTTCCTGCTGCTGCGGGAGCCGGTGGGCGGGCCGAAGGCCCTGGGGGTCCTCTGCGTGGGCGTGGGGACCTGGCTGATGATCGAGAAGAAGGCCGGGCAGAAGGAGAGCCAGGGCCCCTGGCTGCCCTACGCCCTGGGCTCCGCCGTGTTCGCCAGCCTGACGGCCATCCTGGGAAAGCTGGGCGTGGAGGGCGTGGACTCCAACCTGGCCACGGCCATCCGCACCGGCGTGGTGCTGGTAATGGCCTGGGGGATGGTAGCGGTGACCGGGAAGGGGGCCCTTCTCAAGACGCTGCCCAAGGAGGAGCTGGGCTTCATCTGCCTCTCCGGCGTGGCCACCGGGGCCTCCTGGCTGTGCTACTACCGGGCGCTCCAGGCGGGGCCCGCCAGCGTCGTGGTGCCCATAGACAAGCTGAGCATTCTGGTGACGGTGGCCTTCTCCGGCCTGGTGTTCCATGAGCGGCTCTCCCCCCGGGCGGGCCTGGGCCTGGCACTGATTACCGGAGGAACGCTGGTGATGCTGCTGTAGGGAAATTGGGAGCAAAGGGCCCGGACCGGGCGCTTTACGAAATCCCCAGACCAAAGGAGCGCCGAGGTGAGAACGATGGCACAGGTCTACCCCTACCTGTACAGAGGAGAACTGCGGACAAAGCAGGACAAATGCCGAACCGCCGTACCGCTGGATAAGCCCAGAATTTGGCTGGATTTTAACGAGCTTTGCGACGCCGATGAAGCTTCCGGTGCTCCCATATACTTATTTTCCCAGGCGGACATTGTGAACGACTCCGAGGGAACCGACGTTGCGCTGTACGAGGGAAGGGAGGTCTCCGTATTTGACGATGACCTGGACGCCTCCCATGCGCCGGACCCCATGCTGGCGGACGGCGTGGTGATTGAGAACTCCCTTGAACAATATCCCAGGGTAAAGTGGCTGATAAAGCTGCTAAAGCATGAAATGCGCTATAAAAGCGGCGAAGAGTACGTATATTGGATGTCGGACCTGCAATAGGAGGGCAAAACGCCCCCAAGAAGCCGCTCCCCCTAAACCACCAAATACAGCAGCAGATCCACCCCAATCGCCCCCAGGACGCAGACCATCACCGGGCACTTCTTCCAGGCCAGCAGCCCGGCGGCCAGGGCCCCGGCCAGGCCGATCTCCACCCGGGCGGCATCCACCGTCAGCAAGCCGGGGAAGATCATGGCGGTCATGGCGGTGTAGGGCACCAGGCGCAGGAACTTCTCCGTCTTGGGGCCGAAGTTCATCTTCTTAATCAGCACCGCCGGGAGGGCCCTGGGGAGAATGGTCACCAGGGCCATGCCCAGGATCATGGGCACAAAGTTAAATTGCATCTCCGGCGTCCTCCTTTCGCTCCTGGGGGTCCAGGTCCACAAAGGCCGTGCCCAGGGCGGCGCAGAGCAGGGTGGAGGCGATGAGGGCCCAGCTGGAGTCCATCAGCCTGGAGAGCAGGGCGTTGCAGAGGGCCGTCAGCAGGACCAGCAGCGTCAGCCGCCGGTTCTGCCGGAGGCTGGGCAGGAGTATGGCGATGAAGAGGGCGTAAAGGGCGATGCCCATGCTGTCCATAAGAATCTGAGGCAGCAGCCCCGTGGAGAGCACCCCCACCACCGCCGCCGAGACCCAGGCGATGTAGACAATCGTAAAGAGCCCCAGGAAGCGGGAGATGGTGTGGTTCTCCTCCGGCTCCATGCTGAAAACGGCGAAGGACTCGTCCACCACGCCCAGGGAGGCCAGCAGCCGCAGACCCGGGGGCGCGTCGGAGAAGTGGCGCATAATGCAGGTGCTCATAATCAGGTGCCGGAGGTTCAGCACGAAGGTGGCCAGGATGACGGCGGCCAGCCCCGCCCCCTGGAGCACCATGCCGGCGGCCATAATCTGGCTGGAGCCCGCCAGCACCGTGGCGGACATCAGCACCGTCTCCACCGGGGACATCCCGGCCTGACGGGCCAGAAGGGCGTAGGCGATGCCCACGGGAAAGAAGCCGGCGATGACCGGCAGGCCCGAGCGAACTCCCGCCAGGTACTGCTGTTTCTTTGTCTGGGCGCTGCCCATAGGATCGCCTCCCAATCGAATTTCCAGAGGAGCGCCGGGGCGGTCAGCCCTCGGGGCACCTAGGATTCCCCGTATCATATCATAGATGGAAGGGCCTGACAAGGCCGCCGCCGTGAATACGGCAAAGCGCCGAAGATGGGGCGGCTTCTCCCGGCGGCTTTGTGGTTTTTGCGCGGAATTTGGAACTTGGGAGGAGAGCGTCCGCCCCGGAGGCCGGGCGGCGGAGGAGTGGGCCCGGAAGTCAAAGCGGACGGAAAACGGGCCTGAAATTTTGTGGTTTTTGCAATGGATTTTCAGGGGGAACTGTTGTACAATAGCGTTGCTAAAACAAGAAAGGAGCATGTAGCATGCTGAACGAAAAGGTAACCGCCCTGCTGAACGAGCAGGTCAACAAGGAGTTTTACTCCGCCTATCTGTACCTGGATTTTTCCAACTACTTTGAGGCCCGGGGCCTGGACGGCTTCGCCAACTGGTACAAGATTCAGGCCCAGGAGGAGCGGGACCACGCCATGCTGTTTTACCAGTACCTCCAGAACAACAACGCCAAGGTGACCCTGGAGGCCATTGCCAAGCCGGACAAGGTCCTGGACAGCGACATGGCCGTCCTCCAGGCCGGGCTGGAGCACGAGCTCTATGTGACGGGCCTGATTAACGACATCTATGCCGCGGCCCACGAGGTCAAGGACTTCCGCACCATGCAGTTCCTGGACTGGTTTGTCAAGGAGCAGGGCGAGGAGGAGGAAAACGCCAACGATCTGATCTCCAAGATGGAGCTCTTCGGCTCCGATCCCAAGAGCCTGTACATGCTCAACAGCGAGCTGGCCGCCCGGGTTTACAACGCGCCGTCCCTGGTGCTGTAAGGGGCGCGGGAACATAAGCGGAAGCCGGGGAGGCGCGGAAGCGCTTCCCCGGCTTTTTGCCCGCTGTTTTCAAACAGGGCCTGACCACATCCGTCAACAAAAATCGACGGTTTTGGGGAGGGTCCTAATCGAAGGTTTTATTATGTAGGGGCGGACCTATGTGTCCGCCCTTCTATAGGAAGTGCCAGGCTCCCGGGGAAATGGCCTGGTCTGGGGACCAGGCCCCACAGGGTGTTCGATCGGTAGGACACCCTGTAGGGGCGGCCCCCCTGGGCCGCCCGGGCCCCCGGAACCATGGCAGTTTCAGAGGAACGGGCCGCCGAGAGCACCCGCAGGGAGTACGCCGCATCCGTAAGGCGGCAAAGCCGCCAACGGCTGCGCAGGGCGGCGGTCCCTACATGGCATATCCCGATTATAAAATGCGCGATTGGATACCCCCGGTTTTGGAAAATCTTGCTCGAAAGGAAGAACCGTGTTATAATGAGGGCAAAGCCGGGCGGGCGGCCAAGCCGCCGCTGAGACCGTCCGCCGTCAGAGGAGGAACCTGCCATGAGACGAATCGCGGCCCTTGGGCTGGCGCTGCTGCTGGCCCTGGCGCTGTGCGCCTGTTCCGATTCCGGGCCCTACACGGTGACCCGGAACGGGAGAGATTATGAGATCGACAAGGCCGCCGGGACCATCTCGGACGGCCGGTACACCTACCAATTTGCCTTGACGGGGAACGCCTCCCAGTATGATCTGGAAATCACCTACCCCGACGGCTCCACCTACTGGTGGACTCAGGAGGACTCCGGCATGGGCCATGGCGGCTGGAGCGACGGCTACGGAGAGGGGAACTACGCCCAGGGCGACGCCCTGCGGGACGCCCTCCGGGCGAAGGCCCCCAGAGCTCGGAGCGGCCACCCCGTCCTGGGCCTGATTCTGCTGGCGGCGGGGCTGTTCTGCGCGGCGGCGCCCCGGGCTGTCTGGGAGCTGCAATATGGCTGGCGCTTCAAGGACGCGGAGCCATCAGATCTGGCCCTGGCAATGAACCGGATCTGCGGCGTTGCCGCGGCGGTGATTGCCGTGATTTTGATGCTGCTGTGACGGGCGGGGACTTCTCCGCGCAAAACCAGGTCCGGCCCATCCGGCGTATGTCCGGATGGGCTGTCCTTGCGCGCTGAGCCCCTCCCGGGAGGCCCCCGGCGGAGGGAACAAAAATTCAAACTCCAAAATTTCCAAAAGTTTTTGTATACAAACTGGAATTCCTGTGCTATACTATATCAAGTTGACGTTCCGGCTGCCCCCTAGGGCCGGGCCCCGGGACGGTTGGCCGGTGAGCGGCCGGACCCTTGGAGTACCCCGTCCGGCTCCCGGCGCTTTTCATTTGTATTTTTCCGGTGCGGGACGCGCTTCCCGGCTGGTCAAATAAATATATAGAGTCCCCCCTTCGGGCAGGCTCTAAGCGGCTTTTTATATTCGGAAATCACAGGGCGTCACCAAACCTCCGCCGGCGTAGCAGGGCCGGGCGGACAGCGGGCGTCTCTGCTTTGCTATGCGCTTGCGCACCGGATGAATGGCCGCGATACATCTTTTATGTATAGCAAAGGAGTTCTACAATTTATGGCAGAAAAACTGAAAATCATTCCTCTGGGCGGTCTGAATGAGATCGGAAAAAACATGACCGCCTATGAGTACGGCGGGGAGCTCATTGTCGTGGACTGCGGCATGGCCTTCCCCGGGGACGATATGTACGGAATCGACTGCATCATCCCCGACGTGACCTATCTCATCAAAAACCGGGCCCGCATCCGGGGCCTCTTTATCACCCACGGCCACGAGGACCATGTGGGCGCCATCCCCTATGTGCTCAAACAGGTGAACATGCCCATCTACTGCACCCGCTTCACCGCCGGGCTCATTCAGCTCAAGCTGGAGGAGCACGGCCTGCTCAAGAGCACCAAGCTGATTACCGTGGAGCCGGGCCGGTCCGTCCGGGCGGGGAAGTTCACCGTGGAATTCATCCACGTGAACCACTCCATTGCGGACTCGGTGGCCTTTGCCATCCACACCCATATGGGCACTGTGGTCCACACGGGAGACTTCAAAATCGACTCCACCCCCATCGACGGGGAGGTCATCGACCTGGCCCGCCTGGGCGAGCTGGGGAAGGAGGGCGTGCTGGCCCTCTGCGCCGACTCCACCAACGTGGAGCGCCCGGGCTACACCCTCAGCGAGCGGGCCGTGGGCCAGACCTTCAGCCGGCAGTTCCAGGGCTGTGACGAGCGGATCATCGTCACCACCTTCGCCTCCAACGTCCACCGGATCCAGCAGGTGCTGGACGCCGCCGCCGCTTACGGGCGGAAGGTGGCGGTCACGGGGCGCTCCATGGAAAACATCATGCGGGTGTCCACGGAGCTGGGCTATATGAAGGTGCCCAAGAATACCCTGGTGGATATCAATAAGATCAAGAGCCTGCCGAAAAACAAGCAGGTCATCGTCACCACGGGCTCCCAGGGCGAGGAGATGAGCGCCCTGTACCGCATGGCCTTCTCCACCCACAAGCAGGTGGAGGTGGGCCCCGGGGACAAGGTGATTATCTCCGCCTCCGCCATCCCGGGCAACGAGGTGACGGTGAGCCGGGTCATCAACGAGCTCTTCCGCAAGGGCGTCCATGTGGTCTACGACAAGGCGGACATGCTCCACGTCTCCGGCCACGCCTGCCAGGAGGAGCTGAAAATCGTCCACGCCCTGACCCGGCCCCGGTTCTTCATCCCCCTCCACGGGGAGCAGCGGATGCTCCAGATTCACAGCCAGGTGGCTCAGCAGATGGGCCTGGACCGGAATCACATCGCCATCGCGGAAAATGGAAGCGTCATCGAGCTGACGGCCAAGACGCTGAAAATCGGCGGGGCGGTTCCCGCCGGGGAGGTCTATGTGGACGGCTCCGGCGTGGGCGACGTGGGCGCGGTGGTCATGCGGGACCGCAAGCGCCTGGCGGAGGACGGCATGGTGGTGGTGGTCCTGCCCATCTCCAGCCATGACGGCGGCCTCCTGAGCCCGCCGGAGATTGTGACCCGGGGCTTCATCTACGTGAAGGAGTCCGGGGACCTGATGAAGGAGCTGCAAGGCGTGGCCATGGACGCGGCGGAATCCGTCACCCGCAAGCGCGGGCGGGACGACGGGGAGCTCCGAGGCGTCGTGAAGTCCGCCGTCAGCAGCTATCTGTTCAAGACTACGAAGCGGAGCCCGATGGTGATCCCGGTGGTGTCCAGGCTGTGAGGCGGGGAAGATTTAATAGATAGAAGAGGAGCGGACGGAAGAAAAAATTCCGCCCGCTCTTTTTTTAGTATCTTATATGAAGGGAGCCGAGGAGGTGGAAACGGCCTTGCGGGGAACTCCCTCAGTCAGCGCCGTGGGCGCTGCCAGCTCCCTCGGAGAGGGAGCCTGGGGGGTGTGGGCTACCGATAAAAGGAGGAAACCCTAGGGAATGGCCCGCACAGGGGTGCGGGCCCCACAAAAGCCTCCCTCTTTGAGGGAG
>CAMXNV010000116.1 GCA_947245315.1 uncultured Oscillibacter sp.
CCCTCTCTGAGGGAGCTGTCGCCGCCGGAGGCGGTGACTGAGGGAGTTCCCCGCAGGGAGTTCCCTCGTAGGGGCCGCCACCCTCGGCGGCCCGTTCCTCCGAGGCGCTGAGGGAGTTCCCCGCGAAGTACAACCCTGGGAAAACTCCCTCCGTCACGGCTTCGCCGTGCCACCTCCCTCAAAGAGGGAGGCTTTGGGGGACGGCTTTTTGGAGGCTTGTTCTCACTAATAGAATGAGACGCCCCCCAATCAGCTATTCCCCCACAGCGCAAAACCCAGCAAGCCAAATAAAGGGCGGCGGCATAGCCGCCGCCCCTTGGATGATACATCAACGGGGAATCTCCTCCATGGTATAGCCTTCCACGATGTCCCCTTCCTTGATATCGTTGAACTTCTCAATGGTCAATCCGCATTCATAGCCGCTGGCCACTTCCTTGGCCGCGTCCTTGAAGCGCTGGAGCGAAGCCAGGGCGCCCTCGTGAATCACGATGCCGTCCCGGACCAGGCGCACGGAGCAGTTCCGGACAATCTTGCCGTCCTGCACGTAGCAGCCCGCCACGGTGCCCACGCCCGAGACCTTGTAGGTCTGCCGGACCTCCGCGTGGCCCAGCAGGGCCTCCCGGTACTTCGGGGCCAGCATGCCCTTCATGGCCGCGGTGATCTCGTCGATGCAGTCGTAGATCACCCGGTACATCCGCATATCCACGTTCTGGCGCTGCGCGCCGTCCCGGGCGGCGGCGTCCGGCCGGACGTTGAAGCCCACGATGATGGCATTGGACGAGGAGGCCAGCATGACGTCGGACTCGTTCACCGCGCCCACGCCTCCGTGGATCACCCGGACGTTGACCTCGTCGTTGGAGAGCTTCTCCAGGGAGGCCTTCACCGCCTCCACGCTGCCCTGGACGTCGGCCTTGACGATGAGGGCCAGCTCCTTCCGCTCGCCCGCCTGAATCTGGTCAAACAGGTTCTCCAGGCTGACCTTCTGCACGGGCGCGGCGGCCTTGGCCCGCTCCTCGGCCTTGCGCTGCTCCACCAGCTCCCGGGCCATGCGCTCGTCGCTGACGGCGAAGAAGGGACTCCCGGCGGTGGGGGCCTCGCTGAGGCCCGCGATCTCCACGGGCACGGAGGGCCCGGCCTCCGTGAGGCGGCCGCCCTTGTAGTCCAGCATGGTCCGGACACGGCCCACGGCGGTGCCCGCGATGATGATGTCCCCCTGCTTCAGGGTGCCGTTCTGGATCAGCAGCGTGGCCACGGGGCCCCGGCCCTTGTCCAGGCGGGCCTCGATGACGGTGCCGGAGGCGGCCCGGTTGGGATTGGCTTTCAGCTCGGCCATCTCGGCGGTGAGGGTCACCATCTCCAGCAGGTTGTCAATGCCGATATTTTTCTTGGCCGAGACCTTGCAGCAGATGGTCTCCCCGCCCCAGTCCTCGGGGACCAGGCCGTGTTCCGTCAGCTGCTGCATGACCTTGTCCGGGTTGGCATTTTCTTTATCTATTTTATTGATTGCCACCACAATGGGAATATTGGCCGCCTTGGCATGGGAGATGGACTCTATGGTCTGGGGCATGATGCCGTCGTCCGCCGCCACCATCAGGATGGCGATGTCCGTCACCATGGCGCCCCGGGCCCGCATGGAGGTGAAGGCCTCGTGTCCCGGGGTGTCCAGGAAGGTGATGGGCTTCCCGTTCACCTGGACCTGGTAAGCGCCGATGTGCTGGGTGATGCCCCCCGCCTCGCCGGAGGCAACAGACGTGTTCCGGATGGTGTCCAGCAGGGAGGTCTTGCCGTGGTCCACGTGGCCCATGACCACCACCACCGGGGCCCGGGGCACCAGGTCCTCCGCCTTGTCCTCGGACACGTCGATCAGCTTTTCCTCTATGGTGACCACGACTTCCTTTTCCACCTTGCAGCCCATTTCCTCGGCGATAAAGGCGGCGGTGTCGTAGTCGATCATCTGGGGCAGGGAGGCCATGATGCCGTTTTTCATCAGGGCCTTGACCACCTCGGCCCCGGTCTTCTTCATCCGGCTGGCCAGCTCGCCCACGGAAATCTCGTCGGGAATCTGAACCTTGACGGGGGCTTTCTTGGCGATCTCCAGCTGGAGGCGGCGCATCCGCTCCTGCTCGTCCTGGCGGCGCTTGTTGGAGAAGGCGGGCCCTCCCCGGCGCTGCTGGCGGCCCTGGACCTTCTCCCGGCCGGAGCGCTGCTGGCGCTGCATCCGCTCGCCCTGCTGGCCCCCCAGAGCCTCCAGGCGCTCGTCGTACTTGGCCAGGTTCACGTCGCCGCCCTTCCGGGTGTCCACGATCTTCTTCTGGGGCACCCGGCTGGCGGGCTTTTGCAGGGCCGCGCCCTGCTGGGGAGCGCCCTGCTGGCCGGAGGAGGCCGCCGGATGGGCGGCGGGAGCGCCGCCGGGGCGGTTGGCCGCACCCTGCTGCTGCCGCTGGGGGGGCTGGGGCGCGGGCTTCTGGCCGCCGGGCTTCTTCTGCTGCTGGGCGGCGGGCTGGGGCTTGGCGGGGCCCGCCTGGGGAGCGGCCTTCTTCTCCTCCGCCGGGGCGGGAGGCGCCTCCTGATAGGTCTCCTGGAAGATGACCTGAATGTCGGAAATGGGATGGTCCTGGGTCAGCCGGTCGAAGATGATGGACAGCTCCCGGTCGGTGAGGACCTGCATGTGGTTCTTGGGAGCGGCGGCGTACTTGGTCAGAATCTCCGTGATGGTCTTGGTGGGGAGACCGAAGTCCTTCGCCACTTCGTGGACTCTGTATTTTTCAATAGCCAACTAAAACACCTCGTTTGATTCCCCTCCGGGAGCCCGTTTGAAAACCGGCGGAACGCCGCCCGCCGGCTTTCAGACGGACTCAGGAGCGGAGAAATTGAATGGAAAACAGGGGCCGCGAGGCCCGATCCGCGGGGGCACCTCAGCGCCCCCCGCCCCGGCGGCCTCCGCCGGTGTCCGGCCTGCCGCTGGAGCCCGGCTTGCCGCCGGGACCCGGGCCGCCGCGCTTCCTGGGCGGGTGTCCGGCGTCCGGACGCCGTGCGCCCCTGGGGGGACTGCCCTTGGGCCGGTTGGAGGGAGAACGGCGCTCCCCCGGTTCGCCGGGCCGGGGACGGTCCCGCCCTGCGGGGCGGGGCTTCCGCCCGCCCTCCGGGGGACCGGCTCTTCCGGGACGTCCGTCCCGCCGGTCTCCGGGGGTTCGACGGTCCCTCTTCCCCGGGGGAGAGGGGGAGCGGCGGTTCTCCCTGGGCGGCGGGTCCCGCCTGGGGGCCGACTGCCGTTCCAGCGCCCGGCGGCGCTTCAGGTCCATCCGGGCGGCGGCCTTGCCGTAGCGCTCCGGGTCCTGAAGGGCCAGGCGTTCCGTTACGGCGGCGGCCAGGCCCGTGTCCGTCAGGGCGGCAACGGCCGCCGTGCCCCGGCCCAGGGCCCCGCCCAGCTCCGCCTTGGAGAAGGGGAGCGTCAGGTGGAGGCAGTGGCCCTCCTGGGCCAGGTGCGCCCCCCGGCGGAGGGTGTTGTCCGCCGCGTCGGCGGCCAGCAGGATCAGCCGGGCCTGCCCGGCCCGGGCGGCCAGGGCCGTGGGCTCCTCGCCGATGACCAGCCGCCCGCCCCGGAGGGCCAGCCCCAGAAGGGAGAGAACGGGATTGTTCATGTCGCGCCTCCCAACTCCGCCTCCATGGCGTCGTAGACCTCGGGGGGGATGGCGGTCTCAAAGGCCCGTTCCAGAGCCCGGGACTTCCGGGCCCTCTTCAAACAGGCCACGTCCCGGCAGACGTAAGCGCCCCGGCCGGGCTTCTTGCCGCCGAAGTCCAGGCTCACGTCCCCCTCCGGGGAGCGGACCACCCGCAGCAGGAGCTTCTTGTCCTTCATCTCCCGGCAGCCCACGCACTGGCGCTGGGGAATTTTTTTGACCTTGGGCACTTTGAAAACCACCCTTCCTTGTGAGTCTGGGATGACGGGTCAGCCCTCCTCCTCGGGGGCCTCTTCCTCCTCCGCCGGGGGTTCCGCCGGGGCGGGGAAGAGCTCCTCGCCCTCCTCGGGCTGGTAGCTCTGGGGCTTGATGTCGATTTTATATCCGGTGAGCCGGGCCGCCAGGCGGGCGTTCTGGCCCTCCTTGCCGATGGCCAGGGAGAGCTGATCGTCCGGCACCACGCAGCGGCAGGCCTTGCCCTCCTCGGCCATGCGGACCTCCACCACGTCGGCGGGAGCCAGGGCGGCGGCGATGAACTCGGCGGGGTCCTCGCTGAACTTGATGATGTCGATTTTCTCGCCCCGGAGCTCGTCGACAATGACGGCCACCCGCTGGCCCCTGGGGCCCACGCAGGCGCCGATGGGATCGATGTTCTCGTCGTTGGACCAGACGGCCATCTTGGTGCGGCTCCCCGCCTCCCGGGCGATGGAGCGCACCTCCACGGTGCCGTCGAAGATCTCGGGGACCTCCAGCTCGAAGAGGCGCTTGACCAGGCCGGGATGGGTCCGGGAGATCAGCACCTGGGGGCCCCGGGTGGAGCGGCGCACGTCCACCACGTAGACCTTGATGTGCATGCCCTCCTCCAGGGGTTCGCCGGGGACCTGTTCCCCGGCCAGGAGCAGGGCCTCCGTGGACTCCGAGCCGGTGCCGATGCGGAGGGAGGCCGCGCCGTTCCGGGGATCGATCCGGGTGACGACGCCGGTGAGAATCTCGTGCTGCTTGGAGTTGAACTCGTCGTAGACCATGCCCCGCTCCGCTTCCCGGAGGCCCTGGATAATGACCTGTTTGCCGTTGCCCGCGGCGATCCGGCCGAACTCCATCTTGTCCACGGGGATGTTCACCACGTCCCCGATCTCATACCGGGCGGAGAGGGCCTTGGCCTCCTCCAGGGACATCTCGTTGAAGGGGTCCACATAGTCCTCCTCGTCCACCACGGTCTTCCGGATGAACATGCGGAGCTCCTTGTGTTCCTCGTCGGCCTCCACGACTATATTTTCCTCTTCCACATCCTTGTGGTCCCGCTGGTAGGCGGTGGTAATGGCCTTGATGACCTTTTCCAGCATGGCCGCCTTGGGGATGCCCCGCTCCTTCTCCAGCAGGTCCAGCGCCGCGAAGATCTCAGCGGGATTCATGCCCGCGGGTTCCTTCTGCTTTTTGCCTCTCATCTTAGCTGATTCTCCTTACCAAAGTAAAATACGGTGATCGATACTATATTTAAATAACAGACAAAGGGATCAAGCCGGGCGGGAGATTCAGAACTCCACCCGCAAACGGACCAGGGCCACGTCCTTCTTGGCGAAGGTCCGGGCCTCCCGGCCCACGGTGACGGTGACGTCCCCGCTCTCGAGGTCATAGGACTCCAGGACGCCGGGGATTTCCTTCTGCCCGTTCAGGGCCCGGTAGAGCTTCACCAGCACGGGGCTGCCCAGGAAGCGCTGGAAGTCCTCCGGGCGTTTAAGGGCCCGCTCCGCTCCGGCGGAACCGACCTCCAGGGTGTAGCTCCCCTCGATGGGGTCCGCCTCGTCCAGGAGGTCCGAGAGAGTCCGGGACACGGCCTCGCAGTCCAGAATGTCCACGCCGCCCTCCTTGTCCAGCAGGACCCGGAGGTACCAGGTTCCGCCCTCCTTGACGTACTCCACGTCCCAGAGGGTGCAGCCCGCCTGGGCGATGGCGGGGGCCGCCAGCTCCGCGGTGAGTTCGGTGATTTTTTTCATAGGCGCGGTAACCTCCCGTTATTTTTAAGAGCCAGTTTAAAGTCTCCGGGTGCGCCGGATGGGCGGGGATTTTTATGCCGATCAAGGCAAATTTACGCAGGCGGGCTGACGCCCGGCAAGGAAATTTAACGCAGAGCGGCGAAAAAAGACCCGCTCAGACGGTGTGCACGGAGATTTTAATCTGGCTCTAAGGAAGGGAAAATAGTCAAGAAAAAGAGCGGACCCCCGGTCCACTCCTTATCTTACACTTCCAACATACTCTAATATATGCAATATACCACAGCCAATGAAAAAGCGCAAGCCTTTTCGTAAAATTTTCCTGGGTTTCTTACCGCCGGAGGGACGTTTTTTCTAGGAGGGGGAGAGGCCCGCCCAAGGGGGGCCGCCTCCCGCCGGAGGGCCGGGGAGGGGGGGGAGCGGCGTATTTAAATAAGGTACAAGGGCCGGGAGAAAATTTTTTGAATTCCAAGCAAAATTTCTCTTGACACGGGCGGGAAATTCGATTATTATGTATGGGCATGCGGCGGAAGGGACAGCCCTGCGCCGCGCCCTGCGATGAACCGGGAGATTGCTCGAAAGAGGTAACTTCCGGGGAGTATGTCCGATCATCGGGCGGCTGAGAAAGGTCTGGACGTGAGCGTAGATCGCCATGCCATGACGGAACCGGCCCCATTGCGCCGGTTTTTTCATGAGCTGGAATGATACGCACGGTTAAGCGGACAGAAAAATTTCTCTCGCCGTAGGTCGTGGACACTAGGAAAAAACGACGTACGAATTAGGAGGAACCTGAACATGGCACAGAAAGAAAAGATCCGCATCCGGCTGAAGGCCTACGATCACCAGATGATCGACCAGAGCGCGGAAAAGATCGTGGAAACCGCCAAGCGCACCGGCGCCGAGGTTTCCGGACCCATCCCCCTGCCCACCAAGAAGGAGATCATCACCATTCTGCGCTCCGTCCACAAGCACAAGGACAGCCGGGAGCAGTTTGAGCGCCGGACCCACAAGCGGCTCATCGACATCACCAAGTCCTCCCCCAAGACCGTGGAGGCCCTGATGGCCCTGGAGCTCCCCGCCGGCGTGGATATCGAGATCAAGCTCTGAGACCCCATTCCCTATGTTGAACCGCAGTCTGCACTCCTCCCAAGAACCCTGCCCCCGTCCCTCCCTCCGAAAGCCTGACGCGAGCCCGCAAAGCGCTTGCGGCAGAGAGGGGAGAGGGAAAGAGAGCGGGCGGAGCTTCTTCCGACGACGCAGACGGGTCAAGTTGGCCGGGACGGTTCCCAATGGCCGGAGCCGGTCAACCAATAACCTTATTTTAAGGAGGAACCTACATGAAAGCGATCATCGGCAAAAAAGTGGGCATGTCCCA
>CAMXNV010000117.1 GCA_947245315.1 uncultured Oscillibacter sp.
TTGGCCTGGGTATTCTGGTGATAGATGCTGTCATTGACCGTTCCGAAGGTCACCCCGGTGTAGTCGTGGAACAGCAGGGGCATGTCGTCGGGGGTCAGGTTGGTCTCCTCCAGGGCGGCGACAATGGCGTCGTGGTCCGTGGAGCCGGCCCGGGCGATGGCGTCCAGCAGCACGCCCATGCCCAGCCAGCCATTGGCCTCATATTCCGTCATGTCCACGCCGTACTCCTCGATGTAGTCGGCCCGCATCTGCTTGGCCTGGTCGGAGCGGGAGTTCACGATGTCGGCGGTCCAGGGGCCGTCGCTCAGCACGTACTCCGCCAGCTCGCCCACGGAGGGATAGTACTCGGAGACGGAGAAGCCGCCGCCCTGGGCCAGGATGGGGATGTTGCAGTTGTACTCCGCCATCTGGGTGGTGAACAGGATGGCGTCGGAGAGGTACATGGCCGCGATGACCACATCCGCGTCGGAGGCCTTCAGTTTGTTGATAATGGCGGAGAAGTCGGACATTCCCGTGTCAAAGCTCTCGGCCATGACCAGCTCGACTCCGGCGGCGTCGATTACGTATTTGGTCGTATTGTCATAGACGCCGCTGCCCCAGTCGGAGGACTCGTAGACCATGGCGATCTTCTCGCAGGAGCCGGGCTCGATCTCGTTGAACAGGGCGAACATATCCTGGAAGGTGTAGGACATGTTCAGGTTGGACAGGTTGGCCCGGAAGGAGTATTTCACGTTGGGGTCTCCCAGGACCGAGTCCGTGGTGCAGTTGACCAGCATGTAGGGCATGCCGTACTTCTCGGCGATGGGCACGGTGGCCGCGCCGACGCCGGACTGGTAGGGCCCGATGATGGCGGCCAGGTCCCCGTTCTCGGCGATCAGGCGCTCCATCTCGGTGACGCCCACCTCGGGGATGCCGGTGGTGTCCGCCTTGACCAGCTCCACCTGGGCCCCGTTGATTCCCCCGTTTTCATTGACATAGTCGGTGTACATCTGGATGCCGCGCATCTGCAGCTCGCCGGTGGCGGCGGAGGTGCCGGAGAAGGGGAGCATGACGCCGATCTTGACGACGGACGCGTCGGAGCCGCCTCCGGAGCTCCCGGAGTCGGCCGGCTGGCCTCCGGAAGAGCTTCCGCCGCTTCCGCCGCTCCCGCTGCCGGGGCTGCCGCCGCAGGCGGAGATGGTGAGGGCCAGGGCCAGCGCAAGGACAAGGGCAATCCATTTTTTCATCGTTTTTTCCTCCATTTCGTGTATTTATAGCCAGCACAGTTGAAAAGAATCCGGAGGATTCTTTTCAAAGCGTCGCCGCAGGGCGGCGGCGCCAGCCGCGAAAGCGGCTTTCTGCGCGTGACTTCATAGGAAACGCATGGGCGCTTTGCGCCCCGGCGGACCGTGGTCCGCCGATTGAAAAGGAGCAGCCGCTCCTTTTCAACTGCGTTGACTATATAGCCAGCACAGTTGAAAAGAATCCGGAGGATTCTTTTCAAAGCGTCGCCGCAGGGCGGCGGCTATCTGCGCGTGACTCCGCAGGCTCCGCCAAGAGGCGGGACGGGGCTTCCGGCCCCATGGAAACGGGGGGACGCAGGAGCGGGAGTTTGTCACGCTCTGCCAAATATTCTAAAAAGAAAACGCCCCATCTTCAATGGGACGTTTTTTGCACGAGGGGGGACAAAATTAAGTTTTTGAAAAATTTGTAAAAATTGCAATGAACAGGATAGCGCCCTTTATGCAGTTTTGATAATAATAGGAGACCTCCGCCAGGGTGAACAGGGAGGTCAGCGTGCCGATCATCAGCCCGCCCAGGAGAACCAGGGTGACCTTTCCCCGGCCTCCGGAGAAGGACACGCCCCCCAGGGCCGCGATGGTCAGGACGGAATAGGTGGTGTCCTGGCCGTTGGACAGGGGGGCGAAGCCCAGCTGGGAGATGTAGATGACGCTGCTGACGGCGCAGAACAGGCTGCTCAGGCCGAAGGCCACCATCTTGACCTGGAGCAGCGGGACCCCCGCCTTGTCGGCGGCCTGGGCGTTGTGCCCCACGGCGTAGAAGAAGGTGCCCCAATAGGTCTGGTGGAGGATGAAGGCGATGACCAGGGCCGCCAGAACCCAGAACAGCATGGGCATGGAGACGCCCAGCAGCCGCCGGTCCCCCCAGGCCAGGAGCTGCTTGGGCAGGTTGAAGATGGTGACGCCCCGGTTCAGGGCCGAGCTGAGGCCGATGAGGAACATGCTCATGGCGATGGTCATCAGGATGGAGTTGAAGTGCCAGCGGGCCACCACGGCCCCCTCGATGCAGCCCACCAGCACCGCCGCGGCCAGAGTGGCCAGGACCGCCGCGGGAATGGGGTACCCGTTTTTGAGGAACACGGCGCAGAGGACGCTGTAAAAGGTCATCTGCGCGCCGATGGACAGGTCCACGTCCCCGCTGATCAGCACCGGCAGCAGCCCCAGGGCGATGATGCCGTGGTAGGAGCCGTTTTTCAGCACCGTGGAGAAGAGCCAGGACTGGTTGAAGCCCGGAACGAAGAAGAAGGAGAGGCAGAACAGGGCCGCCAGCAGCATGAGGGGGATGTGCTCCGGGCGAAGAATGCGTTGCTTCATGGCAGCTCCTTTCTCAGACAGCCGTTTTGCAGGGCGTAGATTTTCCGCTTGAAGGCCGTCAGCTCCCGGTAGTCCCCCGAGACGTAGAACAGGAGGCCGGGCAGGGTTCCGGAGATGCGGCGCATCTCCTCCCGGTCCTGGAGGTCCGTGCCGGAGGTGATGTGGTCGAAGACATAGATGTCCGTCCGGTTGAGGATACCCCGGTAGCGCAGCAGCTTGAACCGCTCCATGTGGCTGAGCTGGCGGAAGGGCTGGTCCACCTGCTGGAAGGACAGGCCCGTCTGCTCCATGCACTCGGTGCGCAGGAGCCGCCGCATGGCCTTGCCCACGTGGCAGCCGGGGCCCCCCAGGCGCTGGGCCACCGGCAGCAGCAGGTTGTCCAGCACGGAGAGCTCCTCCACCCAGGAGTCGAAGAGGGCCCCCGCCGTCAGCACGGTGACGGTCCTCCCGGACTGCTCCCGCAGCCCGGAGAGAAACTTGTCCACGCTGCCGTCGGCGTCGTGGACGGGGATCAGCCCCGCCTCCGGCATGGGAATCCCGTCCAGGAAGAAGGCGGTCTGGCAGGCCTCCGGGGCCTCCAGAATCTCCTCCGCCGCGGAGCGGTAGCCGTACATGTAGGCCCGCAGGGAGAACTCCGTGAAGCTCTCCCGGGGCAGCTCCTTGATGCGGCGGCCGTCCCGGACCACCGTGATCCGGTCCAGCTGCCACAGCACGCTGTCCAGGTAGCCGGAGAGGTACAGCACCGAGACGCCCTGGGCGCAGAGGCGGCGGATGCAGGCGGCCAGCCGCTCCAGCTCCGGCGGGCCGTAGGTGTCCGCAATGTGGTCCAGGGCCACCAGGCGCTTGCCCCGGGCGGCGGCCCCCGCCAGCAGGAGGCGGTGCTGGACCGGGACCGGAATCTGGGCGACGGGGACGTCCAGGTACTCCTCCAGCCCGAAGCCGGACAACAGCTCCCGGCAGGCGGCCCGGAGGCGCTTCCGCGGAATCGCGGGCCCCCTGGGGGAGTGGCCCAGGACCATCAGGTTTTCCAGGACGGAGAGATTTTCCAGCAGCCGGTCCTCCCCGCTGATCCGGCGGCCGGACTGGGCCAGACGCTCCCGGGAGAGGGGGACGCCGCCGTGGAGGATCCGGCCGCTGTCCGCCTCCAGCTCGCCGCAGAGAATCTGGGCCAGGCTGGTCTTGCCTCCGCCGGAGAGGCCGATGAGGCCCACGGACTCCCCGGCGGCGACGGAGAAGTCCATATGGTGGATGCGGCTGGCCCCGCCCCGGTCCAGGAGCAGGTCCTCCGCCCGCAGCAGCTCATGGATCATCGATGATCCCTCCCCTTCGGGGCAGGGTGATCTCCACGTCCGTCCCCAGGCCCAGGGTGCTCATGATCCGCATGCCGTACTCCTTCCCGAAGAGGAGCTTGATCCGGCGGTTGGCGTTGGGCAGGGCGATGCCGTTGCCACGGGTCCGGTGGAGGGGGACCGGCTCCTCGTCCCGGAGCTTGGCCTGGAGGCGGAGGAGGGTCTCCTCCGTCATGCCGGTGCCGTCGTCGGAGATGGTGAGGATGGTCCGGTTGTCCGTGCTGACCACCCGGATGGAGATAGTGCCGGGGCCGATCTTTTCCTCCATGCCGTGGAGGATGGTGTTCTCCAGAATGGGCTGGAGGGTCATCTTGGGCAGGAAGCAGGTCTCCCCCAGCTCCTGGGGGAAGGGGAAAATCTGGAGGCGGAAGCGGTTGTTGAAGCGGAACTGCTGGATCATGAAGTAGTTCTGCACGTTTTCCAGCTCCTCGTTCAGGGTGACCACGTTGTTCCGGTTGCTGATGGAGTAGCGGAAGAAGGTGGACAGGGCCTCCGTCATGTCCGCGATGTCCTCCGCCCCCTCCGCCAGGGCCTGTCCCCGGATGGAGTCCAGGGTGTTGTAGAGAAAGTGGGGGTTGATCTGGCTCTGGAGGGCGTCCAGCTCCGCCTGCTTATAGAGGATGTCGGAGGTGTACTGCTGCTCGTCGTGGCCCTTGGAGCAGGCCTCCATGGCGGGGAAGGCCCTCCGGAAAACCGCCGCAGAAAAGAGCAGCGTGAGGACGCCGGCCAGCAGGGCCGCCAGGGGGACGGGAAGGGGGAGGGCGGCGGTGAGGGCCGCCAGCAAAACCATGGCCGCCAGGAAGCGCCGCAGGGACCGGCGCAAAAACGGCAGGGCGGCGCAGCTCTTCGTATGCATCGGCAGGCTCCTCTCTCACTGGTAGAGCTTTTTGTACTGGGCCGGGGGCACGCCCACCACCCGGGTGAACAGGCGGCTGAAATACTTGACGTCCTGATAGCCCACCCGCTCGGCCACCCGGTTGATGGTCTCCCCGGAGCGGAGGAGCTCCTTGGCGCTGTCGATCCGCACGTTGGTCACATAGTCCTTGAAATTGACGCCGGTCTCCTTTTTGAAGAGGACGGAGAGGTAAACCGGGGAGAGGTCCACCAGCTCCGCCGCGTCGTAGAGGCTGATGTGCTCCATATAGCGCTGGGACACCATCTCCCGGATGATGCGCACCGGCTTGTTCTCCAGCTGCTCGATGGCCTCCCGGGTGGTCCGGATCTTTTCCTCCAGCAGGCCGCACAGCCGGGTCCCCAGCACCCGGAGGGAGGAGCAGTAGTACAGCTGCTCCAGAAGCTCGTTCCGGTGGAGGTACTGGAGCCCCTTCAGCCCGGAGCGGGAGGCCGTGAAGGCGCTGAGGGCGTGGTTCATGGCGTCGATGGTCCAGGCGGCGTAGGCGAACACCGCCTCGGCGGAGTGGTGGGACTCCAGGGCCGCCAGGTCCTCCTTGATGAGCTCCCCCACGCTCTTCCCGTCCAGCACCTGCATGGCGCCGGAGAGCAGGGAGCGGTTGGACACCACCTCCTCAAACCGGACGGGGGCGGCGGCTTCCTGAAAGACCACCTCCGAGGGGGAGAAGTAATGCCTGTCGGCGGCGCGGCGGGCCCCGTTGGCGGC
Source organism: uncultured Oscillibacter sp. (assembly GCA_947245315.1). GTDB lineage: Bacteria > Bacillota > Clostridia > Oscillospirales > Oscillospiraceae > Oscillibacter. Next base: position 5,562 of record CAMXNV010000117.1, read on the forward strand.
GGCGGAGAAGGACTCCGTCTCCTCCAGGGGGCAGGCCCCCAGCACCACCCGCCAGTTGGGGAAGATGGAGATGGCGGTCTGGCACTGGCGCTGGATGGCGGAGAGGTTGGGCTGGCGCAGGTCGGACACCGCCAGGAGATAGCCCGTCCGCCAGCGGGCGCAGAAGCCGCTCTCAAACCAGCCGTTTTCCTGGAAGCGGCCCTCCAGGTGGTTGAACAGCAGGGGGAGGACCTCCGGGGAGAAGGCCTCGTCGCAGGTGATGCACTTGGCGTAGAGCATCCGCTGCCGCCCCGGCAGGGAGACGCCGTAGCGCCGGGCCAGGTCGGCGGAGGACATGGGCCCGGGGTCGCTGGACTCCAGGGCGTGGATCAGCACCTCCATGTTCTTCCGGCCGGGGTGGGGGCCGTCCGGGGCCAGCTCCCGGGACTCCTCCTGTTCCTGGAGGGCCTGGATGCTCTTGCGGATGGCGGCGTTCAGCTCCTTTTTCTTGATGGGCTTCACCAGGTAGTCGATGACGCCCAGCTGGATGGCCCTCTGGGCGTAGCGGAACTGCCGGTAGCCGCTGATCAGGATGAAGGCGCAGTCAAAGCCGGCGTTCCGGATTTTCTCCAAGAGGTCGATTCCGTCCATGCCGGACATGCGGATGTCGGAGAGGACGATGTGGGGGTGGAGGGACTGGATCATCTCATAGGCCTCCACGCCGTCGTGGGCCATGCCGCAGAGCTCCGCGCCCAGTTCCTCCCAGTTCACCAGGTGCTGAATCAGCTGGCAGATATGAACCTCGTCGTCCACGAGTAGGATCCGGTAGGTCATCAGGTGTTCCTCCCAAAAGTCGGCCCGGCCGAGCGAGCGGCGGGGGCCATGAAGGGCGAGAAATCCCCCCCGGGGGCACCCCTGGGAAGCCCGCGGGCTCCGGCAGGGAATGCCCCCAGGGGGGTTCTCGTTTGGCACGAATTATTTCGCGGCAATCGCCTCGATCTCGCAGAGGACGCCCTTGGGCAGGTCCTTCACGGCCACGCAGGAGCGGGCGGGCTTGGAGGTGAAGAACTTGGCATAGACCTCATTGAAGGCGGCGAAGTCCCCCATGTCGGCCAGGAAGCAGGTGGTCTTGAAGACCTTGCCGAAGTCCGCCCCGGCGCATTCCAGAATGGCACCCACGTTCTTGCAGCTCTGCTCCGCCTGGGCGGCGATGCCCTCGGGGACGGCGCCGGTGGCGGGGTCCACGGGAATCTGGCCGGAGGTGTAGATGAAGCCGTTGACCTCATAGCCCTGGGAATAGGGGCCGATGGCGCCGGGGGCGTTCTTGGTTTCCAAAACGTTCATAGCGGTTGTTCTCCTTTTTGTACAAGATATCTCTACTTTACCTGAAATGGAAGAAAAAAGCAAGGGGGTGTTTTTGGGGGAAGTGTCCAACTGCGCATTTTATCAGGGGATGGGCCGTAGGGGCGGACCTGCGTGT
>CAMXNV010000118.1 GCA_947245315.1 uncultured Oscillibacter sp.
GACGCTCATAATCCGAAGTTGTTTCATTCCCGCTCCTTCTCCTCACCGGCGGGGGGCTGCTCCGGCGGCGTGTGGCCGCCGTGGTGGCCCAGCTCCCGCAGCTCCTCGATCTCCTCTTGCAGCTCGTCCCGAATCTCCTTGGGGAACACCACCCGGGCGGCCACCGCCGCCACGATGCACAGGGCGGCAAAGAAGAGCATGGCCTTCTGCTCCCCGCCGGTGGTGAGCACCACGGCGGAGAGGCCCAGCATGGCGGAGATCACATAGAGGGTGGCCACCGCCTGTTTTTGGGAAAAGCCCATGTCGATGAGCCGGTGGTGGATGTGCCCCCGGTCCGCGTGCATGGGGCTCTGCCCGTGGGCGATGCGGCGGATGAAGGCAAAGGCGGTGTCAAAGATGGGCAGGCCCAGAATCAAAAAGGGCACCGCGAAGGAGATCACCGCGTAGAACTTAAAGAGGCCCTGGATGGACATGGTGGCCAGAATATAGCCCAGGAAGGTGGCCCCGGTATCGCCCATGAACATCTTGGCGGGGTTGAGGTTGTAGGGCATGAAGCCCACGCAGGCCCCCACCAGGGCGGCCATGACCACGGCCACCTCCGCCTCGGAGGCCAGGAGGGCGATGACCAGCATGGTGGTGGCCGAGATGGCGGAGACGCCGTTGGCCAGGCCGTCCAGCCCGTCGATGAGGTTCACCGAGTTGGTGATGGCCACAATCCAGAGCACCGTAAAGGGAATGGACAGGGGCCCCAGCACCCAATAGAGGTTCTCCGAGAAGATGTTGGGATTGGAGAAGGCCTGAATCACCACGCCGTTCAGGGCGGGGATCAGGGCGGCCACGATCTGGATGACGAATTTCAGCATGGCGGGCAGGGCCATGATGTCGTCCACCACCCCCAGCACCACGATGATGACGGAGCCCAGCAGGATGCTCTGTAGCTGCCCGTTCCCCCGGACGTCGCCCAGGATCAGCACGCTGAGCATGAAGCCGATGAAGATCGCCAGCCCCCCCAGCCGGGGGATGGGCACCTTGTGCATCCGGCGGGCGTCCTTGGGCACGTCCACGGCGCCCACCTTGTAGGCGAAGGTTCGAACGACCGGAGTCATTAAAAAGCTGATGACCAGCGCCGCCAGCAGGGCGAGGGCCACATAGGCGATCAGCCGATTGTCCAGGGTCATAGTATATCTCCTTAGTATTTGTATCTGAACGCTCCCCCAGCCGGACCCAAAGGTTCAGGCGGCAGCAAATGCGCGTCCTGTCCAGGGACCTCCAAGAAGGGGAGAGAAACCCGTTATGTGCTGCTTGGTCCATTGTATTTCCAGTGAGGAAAGGGGATGGACCGCGTTATGAGAGACCTTTCTATAATCGTTATTTCTCAAAAGAAGGAAAGAATGCTTCCGCAAACTCCGGACTTCGTTGTCGTCGCTCCAGCCTGGTTTACCAGCAGACCCCGTAGCGCGCTAAAGTTCTTTTGCCTACTTTTCTTTCAAGAAAAGTAGGTTAGCGGGGGAGAAGGCCTACTTTTTTGTAGACTTTAGAGAGGGTTTTGTTGGCGGCGTAGGAGGCGCGCTCGGCTCCGGCGCGATAGACGGACTCCAGATAGGACTTGTCCGCCAGGAGCCGCTCCGTCTCCTCCCGGATGGGGCGGAGGAGCTCGATGACCGCTTCTCCCACGGCGGGTTTGAACTTCCCGTAGCCAGCGCCCTCAAACTCCTTTTCGATCTCTCCGTAATCTTTGCCTGTGGCGGCGGCATAGATCTGAATCAGGTTGGACACGCCGGGCTTTTCCGCCGGGGCATAGCGGACGCAGCGCTCCGTGTCGCTGTCGGTGACCGCCCGCTTGAACTTGCGCATGATGTCCTCGGGCTTGTCCGCCAGGGTGACGCAGCCCTCCAGGTTGGACTTGCTCATCTTGGACGAGGGTTCGTTGAGACTCATGATCCGGGCGCCCACCTTGGCGATATAGGCCTCCGGCACCCGGAAGACCGGGCCGTAAATCCCGTTGAAGCGCTCGGCAATGTCCCGGCAGATTTCCACGTGCTGCCGCTGGTCCTCTCCCACCGGCACATAATCCGGCTGGTAAAGCAGGATATCCGCCGCCATCAGAGCGGGATAGGTGAAGAGGCCGGCGTTGATATTGTCCTTGTGCTTAGCGGCCTTGTCCTTGAATTGGGTCATGCGGCTCAGCTCGCCGAACATGGTGTAGCAGTCCAGCACCCAGCCCAGCTGGGCGTGGGCGGGGACATGGGACTGGATAAAAATCGTGCATTTCTCCGGGTTCAGGCCGCAGGCGATGTACTGGGCCACCTGGGTCAGCACGCGGCGGCGGAGGGCGGCGGGGTCCTGCCGGACCGTGAGGGTATGCAGATCCGCCATAAAGAAATAACAGTCATACTCCTCGATCATCTCCGGCCAGTGGCGCAAGGGCCCCAGGTAGTTGCCCAAATGCAGATCGCCGCTGGGCTGAATGCCGCTGAGCATCCGTTTCTTCTCGTTTTCCATGGTTCGCACCTCAAATACTCGGCCCCGGACCACCGGGGCGTAATTTAACCTGTATAGTTTACCACGAAATTCCGGAAAGTGCAACACTCCCTCTTGGCGAAAAAGCCCTTGTGATCCCGGGTTATTTTTGATATACTAATAAAGTCGCGTTTGAATTATGAAAAAACGCCCAAGGGGCGGAGCCTTTTCCGGCGCTCCGCCAATTTTCAAACAAGGCCTAAGACCAAGCCAATGGAGGAATTGCTATGTCGGATAAGACGGAAGAAACAAAGGCGCCGGGCCGGGGGCTCTACGAGTGGACCCAGGCGCTGGTCTGCTCCGTCCTGGCGGCGGTGCTGCTCTTTGCCTTCGCCGCCCGGGTGGTGGGGGTCTCCGGGGGGTCCATGCGGAATACCCTGCAAAACGGGGACCTGCTGCTGGTGGTCAACGGACTCCTCTGCGGCGGCTACCGGCAGGGGGACGTGGTCATCGCGGCCAAGCAGAGCTTTGAGTACGGCGAGCCCATCGTCAAGCGGGTCATCGCCACCGAGGGCCAGACCGTGGACATCGACTTCGACGCCGGGGTGGTCCGGGTGGACGGGACGGCCCTGACGGAGCCCTATATCCGGGAGGACACCCACCTGGACCTGGGGACGGAGTACCCCTTCACCGTGCCGGAAGGCTGCGTCTTCCTCATGGGGGACAACCGGAACGGCAGCCGGGACAGCCGGGCCCCGGAGCTGGGGGCGGTGGACACCCGCTGTCTCATCGGCCGGGCGGTGTTTTTACTGCTCCCCGGGAAGACGGCGGACCTGGACCTGCGGGAGTGGGACCGCATCGGCACACTATAAAACGGCTGGGAGCAGAGAGATATGAGAAAAGAAGCGCAGGCGCCCCAAGAGACGGAGACATCGCGGCGGCGGGAGGTCTACGAGTGGATCCAGGCCCTGGTGTGCTCCGTGCTGACGGTGGTGCTGCTGTTTACCTTCGGCGTCCGCCTCATCGGCGTGGACGGCCACTCCATGGTCCCCACCCTCCAGCACGGGGACCGGCTGCTGGTGCTGAACTCCGCCCTGTGCGGGGGCTATGAGCGGGGGGACACCGTGGTGCTGCGGAAGGAGAGCTTCCTCCCCACCCCCATCGTCAAGCGGGTCATCGCCACCGGGGGCCAGGTGGTGGACGTCGACTTCTCCTCCGGGTCCGTCTTCGTGGACGGGCAGAGGCTCCAGGAGGACTACGTGAACGAGCGGACCTATCGAAACGACGGGACGGAGTTCCCCCTCACCGTGCCGGAGGGCAGCGTCTTCGTCATGGGGGACAACCGGAACCACAGCAACGACAGCCGGGACGCCCGGCTGGGCACGGTGGACGCCCGGTACATCATCGGCCGGGCGGTGTTCCTGGCCTTCCCGGGGCCCGACGAGGGGACGGGCGTCCGGGAGTATGGGCGGATCGGAGGTCTGGGCTGATGGAAATTCAATGGTATCCCGGCCACATGGCCAAGACCCGCCGGATGATCGCCGAGCAGTTAAAGCATGTGGACGCGGTGTGCGAGATTCTGGACGCCCGGATTCCCGGGGCCAGCCGGAACCCGGACGTGGACGCCCTGACGGCGGGGAAGCCCCGGCTGGTGGTGCTGAACCGGGCGGACCTGGCGGACCCAGAGGCCACAAAGGCCTGGGGGGCCCACTTTAAAAAGCAGGGCTGGGCGGTGCTGGAGACGGACGCCAAAAGCGGCGCGGGGACGGCGAAGTTTTCCGCCGCCCTCCGGACCCTGCTGGCGGACAAGCTCCGGGCCTACGCCGAGAAGGGCCAGGCGGGCCGGGTGGTCCGGGTCATGGTCCTGGGCATTCCCAATGTGGGGAAGTCCACCTTCATCAACAAGGTGGCGGGCCGGAAGACCGCCAAGGCGGAGGACCGCCCCGGCGTCACCCGGACCAAGCAGTGGGTGCCCGTGGACCGGGGGCTGGAGCTGCTGGACACCCCGGGCATCCTCTGGCCCAAGCTGGACGACCCCCAGGCCGCCCTGGGCCTGGCCTTCACCGGTGCGGTGAAGGACGAGATTCTGGACACGGAGACCCTGGGCTGCCACCTGATGGCCTACCTTGCGGAGCGCTACCCGGAGGCCCTGAAAACCGGCTATAAGCTCCAAGCCCTGCCGGAGCGGGAGGGGGAGGAGAACGACGTAGCCTTCGGCTGGCGGCTGCTGGAGGCCGCCGGACGGCGGCGGGGCTTCCTGATCTCCGGCGGCGAGGTGGACACGGAGCGCATGGCAAAGATTCTGCTGGACGAGTTCCGCTCCGGCAAGCTGGGGCGCTTTACACTGGAGGCGCCGCAATGAATCGAACGAAAAAGAGCACCGCAGTGGCGGTGACCGCATGTGTGCTCCTGCACTTCTGCGCATGCACACTCCTGCACATCTACACCAGCATTTACGCGTTTTCCGAAAGCTGGTACAACACCTATGCGGCCTGGCCCTGGATTTCATTGGGGCTTTGGCTGCTGGTTTTGCTGGCCCTGGATATATGGCTGTTTTTTTCCGTAGTAACGGAACCGCTTCGCACCTTGAAAAGGTACTGGGGCTTCGGCACAGGAGTGTTTGCGGCAGTTTTTCTGGCGGGCCTGCTGGGCATAAAGCTTCCTGATCTGCTTACAGTTCCTGTTGTGATTTTGATATTTCTGTTTCCGGCAAACCAGATACAGGCCTTCTCCTGGCTGCTGTTCCATGAATGCACGGCACTAAGCAGAACCGCCCAATCTTACGCCACTTGTGGTCTTGATCTGCTGTTCTGCCTGATTCATTTCATATATACAGCCTGGCTTCTCCGCCGGGTGCGGAAGAGAGGAGCGCTGTCCTATGGACCTGTGGACCCCGGAGCGGGAACAGTGGAATAAGGGGTTTGCCCGCCTCTGCGGCGTGGACGAGGCGGGGGCGGGGCCCCTGGCGGGGCCGGTGTACGCCGCCGCCGTCATCCTGCCCAGGGAAATCGACATTCCCGGCCTCAACGACTCCAAGAAGCTGACGGAGAAAAAGCGGGAGGCCCTCTATGACCTCATCACCGCCCGGGCGGAGGCGTGGTCTGTTGCTTTTGTCACGGCGGAGGAGATCGACGGGCTGGACATCCTCAACGCCCGGATGCTGGCCATGAACCGGGCCATTGATGGCCTGGCCGTCCGGCCGGACCTCTGCCTCATCGACGGCAACCGGGACCACGGCAGCCGGGTCTCCATCACCGCCCCCCACGTCACCCTGGTGGGCGGCGACGGAAAGAGCGCCTCCATTGCCGCTGCCTCCATTCTGGCGAAGGTGAGCCGGGACCGCTATGTCTCCCAGGAGCTGGACCGGCTCTATCCCCAGTACGGCTTCGCCAAACACAAGGGCTACGGCACCAAGGCCCACTATGCCGCCCTGGACGCCTACGGCCCCTGCCCGGCCCACCGGAGGACCTTTTTGAAAAAGTGGGAGGCGAGGCGGTGAGCAGGACGAAGACCTCCGGGGACCAGGGGGAGGCCCTGGCCGGACGGTATCTGGAGGCCCGGGGCTACGCGCTTCTGGAGCGCCAGTGGCGCTGCCGCTACGGGGAGCTGGACCTGGTGGCCCGGAGCCCGGAGGGGGTCCTCTGCTTCGTGGAGGTGAAGCGCCGGGGGCCCGGGGCCATCGGATTGCCCCGGGAATTCGTGGACGGGCGGAAGCGGGAGCGGCTCCGCCGGGCCGCCGCGGCCTACCTGAGCGCCCACGGCTCCGACGCCCCCGCCCGCTTCGACGTGGCGGAGATTTACGAGGAGCCGGACGGCAGGCTTCGGACGGTTTATCTGGAGAACGCATTTCAGGACAGTTAGGAGTTAGGAATTAGGAGTTAGGAGTGATTTGCAGATGGGCTTTTCCCGTTTGGCGCCGGCGCCGGTTCCTGATTCTTAGAGCTGATCCCAGACCTTGATCCGGCGCGGAGCAATGGCAAGCACCCTTGATTCCTCATTCCTAGTTCCTAATTCCCAATTGATAGAAAGGTGAAGATTATGAAGTATTTGAGCACAAGAGACCGGGCCCTGCGGGTCAGCGGGGCGGAGGCGATTCAGCTGGGCCTGTCCCGGGACGGGGGACTGCTGACGCCGGAGTCCATTCCCCAGATCGACGGGGCCTTTTTACAGGACCTGGCCCGGAGACCCTACCAGGAGCGGGCCGCCAAGGTCATGGCCCTGTATCTGACGGACTACAGCGAGGAGGAGCTGCTGGCCTTTGCCAACAACGCCTACGGCCCGGACAAGTTCGACAGCCCCGCCGCCGCGCCCCTGCGGAAGGTGAATGAGGAGGACTACTGCCTGGAGCTGTGGCACGGGCCCACCTCCGCCTTTAAGGACATGGCCCTCCAGATGCTGCCCCAGCTGCTCTCCGCCTCCCTGCGGAAGACCGGGGAGGAGAAGACCGCCTGCATCCTGGTGGCCACCTCCGGGGACACCGGCAAGGCCGCCATGGAGGGCTTCGCGGACGTGGAGC